>JAEURF010000050.1 GCA_016789205.1 Anaerolineales bacterium | reverse complement strand
TCCACCTTATTTCCAAAGTATTTCATTGAATATTGATGCCGTTAAAGAAATTAAATCTGCACGCGTATTGGGTATGTTCGGAGATTCGATTACAACCGATCATATTTCACCTGCCGGCAACATCGCTGCAGATTCTCCTGCTGGGAAATATTTGCAAGAAAAAGATGTCGCACCACAATATTTCAATTCTTATGGCGCACGGCGCGGTAACGACCAAGTGATGGCTCGTGGTACGTTTGCCAACATTCGTTTGAAGAATCAACTCGTCGCACCGAAAGAAGGCAATTGGACGAAATACTTCGGGACGGTGGACGGTGGACAGAAGACCGATAAAAACAGTCAATCGTCTACGGTCTACGGTCAAGAAATGCCTATCTTTGATGCGGCGATGAAATACATTGAAGCAAACATTCCAACCATTATTTTAGCAGGCAAAGAATATGGCACAGGTTCTAGTAGAGATTGGGCGGCAAAAGGTCCATTGTTACAAGGCGTAAAAGCTGTAATTGCTGAATCATTTGAACGTATTCATCGTTCAAACTTGGTTGGTATGGGCGTACTTCCCCTAAGATTTGCTGAAGGTCAAAACGCCGAGTCTTTAGGTCTAGATGGAAGCGAAGAGTTTGATATCGAAGGCATGAATAACCTTAAGCCGAAAAGCGAGTTGACAGTCAAAGCGAAAAAATCGGATGGCAAAGTTGTTGAGTTTAAAGTCACTGCTTTGTTGAACACAGAAGTGGAAGTGAATTATTATCGCAATGGCGGTATTTTGCACACGGTATTGAGAAATTTAGTTAAATAAAGAAGAGGCTGTCGAAAGACAGCCTCTTCTTTATTCTATAGTTTCACTGAAAACCCTGCTGAGATAACACCTAGAAGTAGTGAAACAGCAAGAACCAAAACACCGATTAACCAAATCCCGATGAAGCTATTTATCAGGCCAACAAACATGATGATTGCCACCAAATTATAGCGTGACGTTTTCATCCCGCTTCCTTCTAGACTGCCGGATTGTTTCAAGCCATACAAACCGATTCCTGTCCCGAACAGACTCAGCGCAACTAAAATTGATGTAAGAATCTTCCCACTGATTTGAAATGGATAAATGACAATTCCACAGGTACCTTCACGGTCTGGTTGCGGATACGCCGCATACGTCCAGACTCTTGCAAAAATGAAGCGTCCAAGGTCAATATTTTCAGGTCCGATTTGCCATTCCAATTTTTTCGATTCGCCGGGCAAAAGCAACACAGACTCATAACTTGAAATAGGCGCACTAGGCGCACTTATATCTATTTTGACAGATGGAGCTAAGTTTCTATCCAGCGAGTTATTAATTTTGATAGAGAACGAACTGGTTTCGTTATCGCTCATCAAAATTGGGCAACTTAAAGAACTCATCCGTGAACCGCCTACGCGGTCAAAGCCATAGAACGCGGCTTCTAAATCTCCCCAAGTAGCAAGCAGGGTTACGCTAAGCCCAGCAATCACGCCGATGAGGTATAAAATAAAATAAAAAGTTTTCTTTGTTTTTTGATTGAGCATATTTACTTCTTTCGAGTGGAATATTGTAGGATTTTATCCCATCCGAGCAGTGGTATGCACGATACTTGAGGAGGGTTTTATAAAGAATTAACAAGGTAACCGTCACTTTTTAATCGGGTATACTTCGTTTCGCTTGCAGGGCAGAGATAATGCTTTGCATATATTTTTATAGAAACGAAATTTAGAAAGCAGAATGACTGACCACATCCGTAACTTTTGTATTATCGCCCATGTTGACCATGGCAAATCTACGCTCGCAGACCGCTTGCTTCAATTAACCGGCGCAATCTCTGAACGCGATATGACCGACCAAGCCCTTGATTCGATGGACCTTGAAAAAGAAAAAGGTGTCACCATCAAGGCTTCGGCTGTGCGCATGTATTACAACGCCAAAGACAATCAACGCTATGAAATGAACTTAATTGATACGCCCGGACATGTGGACTTTGGTTATGAAGTCAGCCGTGCATTGAAAGCCTGTGAAGGCGCAATTTTAGTTGTTGATGCAACGCAAGGCATCGAAGCGCAAACGCTTGCGAATTTATATCAAGCCTTGAATGCCGATTTAGTGATTGTTCCGGTCATTAACAAAATTGATTTACCATCCGCTCGACCCGATGAAGTGGCTGAGGATGTCGGCTCCCTGCTTGGCGTAAATCCGGATGCGGTTCTTCGCGTCTCAGCAAAAGAAGGCATCAACGTCGAAGCCATCCTTGATGCAATCGTCGAACGTGTACCTGCTCCAAAAGATGCCGATGATGAACCTTTGCGTGCTTTAATTTTTGATGCACATTATGATTCATATAAAGGTGTGGTTGCCTATATTCGTGTGATTGAAGGCATGATTAAGAGTACCGATGTGTTGCGCATGTTAGCAACCAAAACAGATTTACGCCCGGTTGAAATTGGAATTTTTTCTCCATCCATGAAGCCGGTGGATAAGCTGGGTTCTGGCGAAGTGGGATACATCGCCACAGGATTCAAAACTGTACATGAGTGTCGCGTCGGGGATACGATGACGCTTGCTTCTGCACCTGCGGCAGAACCTTTGCCCGGATATTTCACACCCAAGCCGATGGTCTTTGCCGGGATTTATCCCGTTGAAGCAGATGATTATACAGAGTTGCGTGAGTCACTTGAAAAATTACAACTTAACGATGCTTCATTGACGTTTACTCCCGAAACATCACAAGCACTTGGCTTTGGCTTTCGGGCGGGCTTTCTTGGTTTATTTCATATGGAAATTATTCAAGAAAGAATCGAAAGAGAATATTTATTAGATGTTTTATTCACAGCGCCTTCTGTAGAATATGAAGTGCTAACGATTACGAACGAAATCGTTAAAGTAGATTCACCTGCTGAATTGCCCGACCCTAGCAAAATTATCGAAGTGCGCGAACCGTGGATGAATATTGAAATCATCACACCGACGGATTATTACGGTCCAATCATGGAATTGGTCACAAAGCGGCGCGGAATTTTTAAACAACAAGAATATCCTGCACCGCATCGCGTGCAGTTGGATTTTGAAATTCCATTATCAGAAATCATTATTGATTTCTTTGACCAATTAAAATCAAAAACCAAAGGCTATGCTTCGTTAGATTATCAATTTTTGGAATATCGTGCTGATAAATTGCAGAAATTGGAAATCCTTGTCAATGGTGAACCGCTCGACGCGCTCGCGGCAATTGTCCATGAGAAAGATGCGTTCCACAAAGGTCAGCGATTAATTACCAAACTCAAAGATTTAATTCCACGTCAATTGTATGATGTTGCGGTGCAAGCTGCATCGGGCGGAAGAATTATTTCGCGTGCCAATGTCAAAGCCACAAGAAAAGACGTGCTAGCCAAATGTTACGGTGGTGATATTTCTCGTAAAAAGAAATTGCTCGAAAAACAAAAACGCGGGAAGAAACGTTTGAAGATGGTCGGCAATGTTGAAATCCCGCAAGAAGCGTTTATGGCTGTCTTGAAATTGGAAGATGATTAACAATTCTTAACCACGAAGTACACGAAGGGTCACAAAGGTTTTAAATCTTTTCCTTCGTGTACCTTCGTGACCCTTTGTGGTGAATCAAATGAAAGATATCAAACGATTAATCCCCGGCGCAATCATCAGCATCCTGCTCATCGCAGCGATTTTATATTTCGTAGATTTTCAAACATTATGGAATGCCATCAAAACTGCGAATTATAAAATTTTAGCAGGCTCTGCAGTTTTATCTTTCGTATGGATGGCTGGTCGCGCAAAAGTTTGGCATACCTTATTACGCGATAAACCGAGATATATAGATACTTTATTCACAACCGCCGAAGGATATTTATTAAATACATTTTTGCCGTTTCGTCTTGGCGAAATCGGACGCGCGTTTTTAATCAGCCGCAAAGCGGGCATGCAATTTGGCGAAGTTCTGCCAACGATTGTGATTGAAAGAATCGTAGACCTTGCCTTCTCTGCCGGGATTTTACTTGCGGCTTTACCGTATGTAGTCGGCGCGGCAGGTTCAGAGCGCATTAGTTATATTGTTTTTGGTGTCGTTATATTTGGTCTTGTCATGATGTATGTGCTAGCCCGTAATCACAAATGGGCGTTAGATTTGTTTAATAAACTCAGCATACGTTTCCCATCGTTACAAAAATTTGGCGGCAGTTTTCTCGAATCATTTTTCAATGGGCTGGGCGTGATTACCGATGGCTGGCTTTTCATCCGCTTTTTATTTTGGATGGCACTCAATTGGTTTACAGCACTGGTTGCTTATTACTTAATCACGCTTGCATTTTTCCCACAAGCACAACCCGTATGGACGTTATTCATTTTAGGTGCCGCCGCATTTGGTGGAGCAATCCCAGCGTTACCCGGTGGCGTTGGCACATTTGAAGGCGCAGTCACAGCCGCGTTGGTTTTATTCACAGGTGATGAATCCACAGCATTGGCAGTTGCACTCACGGCTCGTTTATATAACTATCTCAACAGCGGCGTCATCGGCGGAATCGGATTAATGCGTGAAGGTCAAACCCTTTCTGGCATATATCAGCAACTGATGAATTTAAGAAACAAAGACCAAACCGAAAACCAGTAATGTTTCCACTGTACGATACACAACGTTCTCGTCATTTCCCATTAATGAATTGGATGTTGGTAATCCTGAATGGGATTGCGTTTTATTACGAAGTGACCATGACCGAAGCAGATTTATTTCGCTTTATTCATACGTGGGGACTTGTCCCCGCAAATTTGACAGTATCCAACCCCGAGACATGGTTCAACATCCTCACCAGCATGTTTCTGCATGGCGGTTGGTTCCACATCCTCAGCAATATGTGGATATTGATAATCTTCGGTGATAATGTAGAAGATAAACTCGGAAGCATCCCATATTTATTTTTTTATCTACTCAGTGGAACAGCCGCCGCATTATTACAATTTTTTATTGAACCCGCCAGCACAGTCCCAATGATTGGTGCAAGTGGAGCGATAGCAGGTGTATTAGGTGCATATTTGATTTTATTTCCACATTCAAGAATCGCCAGTCTTGTGCCAATCTTTTTTATTTTTACAATGGTTGAATTGCCAGCACTTGTTTTTCTTGGCTTTTGGTTTGTCTCTCAATTATTTTCAGGTTGGCTCGCTTTACAAGGCGCAGATGCAAGCAATGTAGCCTGGTGGGCACACATCGGCGGATTTGTTTTTGGTATGATAGCAGTTCGTTTGTTTGCAAGAAGTAGATATTATTAAACAAACGTCCCGCAGGTTTTCTGCTTAAGATTTATTGGCTCAAATAAACCTGCGGGACGGTGCTTGAATTATTAAAAGGTAGAAAATTATGACCAAACATTATCTCGTCACAGGTGGAGCAGGTTTCATCGGCTCAAATTATGTCCATCGTTTACTCAAACGCGGGGAAAAAGTAACTATCTATGACAATCTCTCACGCGGCGGTGCGCCTCGTAATTTAGAATGGTTGAAAAAAGAATTTGGTGAAAACAAGTTTGAATTAATTGTTGGCGATATTAAAGATGCAGACAAAATCACCCAAGCCGCCAAAACTGCAGACGTGATTATGCACTTAGCCGGTCAAGTGGCTGTGACGACCTCTGTGATTAATCCACGAGATGATTTTGAATCGAATGCTTTGGGTACATTTAACGTCTTAGAAGCCGCACGTGCGTCTGGAAGAAATCCCATTTTTATTTATGCTTCCACAAATAAAGTCTATGGCGGTATGGAAGATGTCGAATTATATGAAGAACCAACCAGATGGCGATATAAAGATTTAGTCAATGGTTGCCCGGAGACTCAACCTTTAGATTTCCATTCTCCTTATGGTTGCTCCAAAGGAACAGGCGACCAATATGTTAGAGACTACGCCAGAATGTACGGTCTACGGTCTGTGGTCTTCCGTCAATCCTGTATTTATGGACCGCGTCAATTTGGGATTGAAGACCAAGGCTGGGTGGCGTGGTTTATCATTGCGGCAGTGATGGGCAAAGATATTACAGTCTATGGTGATGGCAAACAAGTTCGTGATATTTTGCATGTAGATGATTTAATGAATGCCTATGATTTAGCCGTTGAAAAAATTGATATTGCCAAAGGTCAAGTCTACAATATGGGTGGCGGACCAGATAATGTTATGTCTATTTGGGCTGAGTTTGGTCCGAAACTAGAAAAATTTATTAATAACACCATTGAAGTCGCTCGTGGTGATTGGCGACCCGGCGACCAAAAAGTTTTTTATGCAGATATTTCAAAGGCAGAAAAAGAATTAGGTTGGCGACCAACTATAAACGTCGAAAGAGGCGTGCAAATGTTGTTTGATTGGGTTAAAGAAAATAAATCCTTGTTCTAAAATCAAAGGTAACGATGCAAGAATATTTTTCAATGCTGGCAGAAAACTTTATTAAATCTGTACCCAATATTTTTATCGCGCTTTTGATTCTCATCATCAGTTATTATGCTGGGGTCATAATTGGGCGGCTTTTGCGCCGCGTGTTGGTGCGCCAAAATGCAGAGCCTGGCGTAACACATTTGCTTTCGCGTACAGTTAAATGGACGATTATCTTTTTTGGCATGATTGTTGCCTTACAAAGATTTTTTGATGTGACCGCATTTTTAACAGGTTTAGGCATTATCGGTTTTACGATTGGTTTTGCATTACAAAACATTATGCAAAATTTTGTATCAGGTGTAATTTTGCTGGTACAACAACCCTTTCGTGTTGGGCATGTGGTTGGTATCGCTGGTTATGATGGCACAGTTTTGAAAATTGGTTTACGCACCACTGAAATGAAAACACATGATGGGCGCATTATTTTTTTACCGAATGCCGATGTGCTTTCTCAACCGATTATTAATTACACGCGCGCTCAATTGCGTCGTGTGGAAATACCCATTGCCGTAACATATGATGCAAACCCTGAAAAAGTTCGCAATCTGATTTTGAATGAAATTAAAGATGTAAATGGATATGTCAATCAGCCTGAAGCACAAGTTTTATTTCAGACCTTCGGCGCTTCATCTATTGATTTGAAAGTTTTCTTCTGGGTGGACACATCGCTTACGCCTCCGCCTGTTGCTATGGATTCAGCCTTGACCAAAATTAAGCAAGCCTTTGAAAAAGCAAAAATTGAAATCCCATATCCCGTTCAAGTGCAAATGATGCGCACCAAGAAAAAATAAAAAGAACCGCTGAATATCAGCGGTTCTTTTCTAAACTAATTGGATGGCATCAACGGTGCTAAATGTTTCTTCCAAAACCACATAAAGAGCGTGGCGAGTGCTATTGGACCAAGAAATGTTAAAAAGCCGCCGAAAAAGCCTGTCAGATATATTCCAATTGCAGGTACAGCAATGAGCGTACTATATACTGCGGCTAACAAAAGATAACGTACACCAAAATTGGTGAGGTCTTCTGTATTAATGTAGAACAAACCGACCAACACACCAATCAGCACCAGCACCCAAGTCAAAATTTCATTTTGAAATGAGAATGCGCCCGCCAATGCGGCGACGAGTCCGCCGATGATATACGCCCATTTCAAAATAGTTTGCCAATCGGTACTAGAACTGGTTTGCTCTTTCTTTTTTTCTTTGTCTTTCGATTTTTTAGCCATGTCATTCTCCTTTTGATAATCGGCTACTACTTACAACACTTGAGGATTTGAAAGTTTCTCGATTTTTCCATTCATTATCTCGTGACCTGACAAGGGTATAATTTTCCAGCCAATGAAAATATTAACCGTCCTAACCTACTATCGTCCGCACACCAGCGGATTAACCATTTATGCTGAAAGGCTCGCGCAGGCATTCGTCAAACGTGGTCATCAAGTCACTGTGATGACCACACAATACGACCCTTCACTTCCGCAAGAAGAAATAATGGAAGGTGTAAAAGTGATTCGCGTTCCGGTCATTGCGCGTGTCAGCAAAGGCGTAATTGCGCCAACCTTTGGTCTGGTTGCTACAAAATTAGTTTGGTCGCATGATGTTGTTCAACTTCATCTTCCGCAATTTGATGCGCCCGGCGTTGCCTTGCGTGCGCGTTTGTTTCGCAAGCCTGCTGTGTTAACCTATCATTGTGATGTGCAACTGCCACAAGGATTTTTTAATCGCATTGTCAATACAGTTGTAAATTTTCAAAATAACATGGCAGGGATATTCTCGAATCATATTGTGACATACACCCAAGATTATGCTGATAACTCACCTTATCTTTCAAATTACGCCTCAAAACTTACGCCTATCCTGCCACCCGTTTTGTTACCTGATTCTTCGCCTGAGGCAGTTTTTGCATTTGCTCAAACAAATTTAGTTCATGAAAGAAAACCAGTCATTGGAGTCGCCGCACGTTTTGCATCCGAAAAAGGGGTCGAAGTTTTATTAGATGCATTACCAAAAATTTTAGAAAAATACCCCAAAGCACAAGTTTTATTTGCAGGCACATATCAAAACGTAATGGGTGAACAAGCCTATTACGATAGACTCATGCCGCGCATTCTGGATTATGAAATTCGCGGGCATTGGAAATTTTTAGGCAACCTTGACCCGATACAAATGTCTGCCTTTTATAAAAATTTAGATGTGATTACAGTGCCATCATTAAATTCAACTGAAGCGTTTGGTTTAGTTCAAATCGAAGCCATGTTGAATGGTGTACCATCTGTTCCTTCTGCCTTACCCGGAGTTCGCCAACCTGTAAAAATGCACGGTATGGGAGTTGTCTCCGAAATTGGAAATGCAGAAAGTTTGGCAGAATCCATTTTGGAAGTATTAAATAATAAAGAAAAATATCGTGGTGATATTGAATCTATCAAAAAAGCCTATAATCCAGATTCGATTGCCCAAGAATATGAAAAATTATTTGAGAGATTGAAAAGAAAATAATGTATGGTTAAGTATTGTCATAATCTTTACCCGCATGGACGTAAACGTCCATGCTATTATTACAAAGTCCACTAAAGTGGACTAGCCGACTTAAGTCGGCTTTGTATAATAGCGCGTGGGATTTATCCCCGCGCGAGCAAGGAAGGTAATTCAAGATTGTTATTATATAAAGAAAAATATTATGTCAAATCATCAATCGTCAATTGAAAATCGTAAATCGAAAGACTTTCTCTTTCTCCAAATCAGTTCTCTTCCATATTTTCGCGGATTTTTACGCGCCATCGAATCATCGTATTATCAAGATTTAGATTTGCCCTCGCCAATTTATGATG
>JAEURF010000004.1:14070-16576 GCA_016789205.1 Anaerolineales bacterium | reverse complement strand
ATTGATTTCCCACGGATATACGATAAAAGCATCAGTTGTAGCGGCGTAATAATCAGGGCGGACGTTGCCAAACAAGTTGCGATATGGGTTGAAATGTAAAACGCAAGTTTCGGGGAAGCCACCTGCCGCAGAGACTCGATTTTTTACAGCAGTAATCGTGCGACCTGAACCCCAAACATCATCTACAATCAGAGTTGGGCGACCACGTAATTTATCATCCGCAGGGAATTGAATAAACTCGGGCCACGCCATAAACGCTGATGATTGTTGATTTTGTGTTTGCGCGGGAAAATCTACTGCGGCAGTGAGAATGTGTGTGATGTTCATCGCTTCGGCTAATAGACCGCCCGGAATGATTCCGCCGCGCGTAATTAACACCATTGCAGTAAATTCGCGTTTGAATTGTGGAATGAGGTGGTCAATTAACTTGTCCACTTCTTCCCATGAGACCATTTCTTGTCGACGAGGTTCAGGTTTCATAGATTAACTTCACCGTCCCACAGGTTTGTTGAAAGAGTTTGATTCATTAATAAAACCTGCGGGACGTTTTTATTAAGCCAACACAGCCGCCAATGGAGCAGGGGCTTGTACTTGACTTGGTACACGCCCTTCAGCAGTTGCTTTTTCTACATCACGCGCCCAGATATATAAGCAAGTATTGTAGGCAGTATTTGTATAAGAACTAAACACACTGAGCAACATCACAACTGTAAAGAAAATCAACGCGCCAATCACAATGCCGATAACGGTAATGGTTGTACTGCCACCAGAAGCGAAAGCCAATCCGCCACCGATAGCAATTGCAACCACCAAGGCAATCGCACCGACAATAAATCCAATTAATCCAGTTACCCAACGTACGCCAATTGCACTAATACCCACTAACAAAAGATTTTCTTTGACGATTTTCCCAACGCGGATAGCGCCGTCTTTGAGATTCAAATCATCAATAATCATTGCAGGCAAAATTAATATAGCGGCTTGTGTCCATAAAACTTCCAACAAACCAGTTGCCGCGCGGGCAAGGTTGCCAGCTACATTATTACGATTTCTTTGCGCGGCTTGGCGTAACAAACCGACTACAGTCGAAACTGCCGCAAGAGTCAAAATATCAAAAAAGTCACGGCGTACAATTGCCCACGCTTCGCTCATATCACCATCGCCTTTGGTCAAATAACCATAAATGAGATGAACCGTCATTCCAGAAAAAACGTAGGTGATGACAAATTGTACAAACATCAAAATTGCGCCGAGAATTCCTAAAACAATATTTCCAAATTGAGTATCACCTAACAAAATAGCGGCAATGATGATTGGTACGATTCCAATCATTGAAACGATTCCACCCACAATTAACGCATATACTGATGGCTTGAGCAAATCTCTATCTTTGAAAGCCATGCTCCAAGCCTGTTTCAAAAAATTCCAACCACGTGAAAAACTTTCCATACGGCACTCTCCTTTTCGATTCTAATTGATTATAGCAAACTTATTGGGTCAATTTCAATTCGCCAATCATTTATTTTTATATCTCGTAACAACAAAACAGGGTTTGGACTTCGCAACACAATTTGCCAACGATATTCACTATTTTCTTTTGCAAAAAAACATGGAACAGGTCCAATCAATTCAGTTTGACGAAGTGCCTGCGCCTCTATCTTTACGCTTAACTTGGTTGCAAGTTTCTCAGCTTCTTCTTCCGCCTTTGCATTGTCCGCGTTTCGATACTCCAATCTTGCCAGCCTCACAAACGGCGGATAACCCAATTGTTTTCTATAATTTAACTCGCGTTCATAAAATCCATTGACATCATGTTGAGATGCAAATTGAATCGCATAATTTTCTGGCGTAAAAGATTGCAAAATTACTTTTCCGCCTCGTGCTGACCTGCCCGCACGCCCAGCCACTTGAGTCAACACCTGAAAAACTTTTTCATTTGCAAATGGGTCTGGTAAGTTTAAGCCTACATCTGCCAAAACGATTCCAACGAATGTCACTAAAGGCAAATCTAACCCTTTTGCGAGCATTTGTGTCCCAACCAACACATCCGCTTGATGATTAGCAAAATGCGTCAAAATAATCTCATGTGCATCTTTCGCGCGAGTCGTGTCCCAATCCCAGCGTAACGTCCGCGCTTGTGGATAAATCGCCTTCACTTCTGCTTCAACTTTTTCACTTCCCAACCCATACTCACGGATTTGATTGCTGGCACAATTTGGGCAAGTCTTTGGTTTTTGGCGTGTGTAATTACAACGATGACATCTTAAGTCAGAAGTCGCAGGTCGCAGGTCATTGACTTGCGACTTGTGACCTGCGACTTGTAACTTGTAACCTTCAACATGAAGCGTAAGCGGCGTTTCGCAATTCGGGCATTTCAGCGTATTCCCACAATCTCGGCAAAAAATATAAGTGGCTGTTCCACGCCGATTCAAAAATAAAATGGCTTGCTCGCCACGTGAGATAACTTCTGCTAAAGATTCAGTCAATGCGCGTGAAAAAATTCCGC
>JAEURF010000004.1:0-13973 GCA_016789205.1 Anaerolineales bacterium | reverse complement strand
CGGCAAATCCGAATCAGTGACACGGTTTGGCAAAGTTAAAATCTGACCTTCGACCTTCGAACCTTGACCTTGTTCAAATTGAAATCTTTGTTCCACTGTTGGAGTCGCAGAACCCAGCACACAAACTGCGCCGCACAATTTTGCATACTCTTGTGCAGATGTGACCGCATTATAAAATGGTGGCTCCGCTTGATAATAAGAACTATCGTGGCATTCATCAACAACAATCAAACCAATATTTTTTAATGGTGAAAACAAAGCTGAACGCGCACCAATAATAATATTTAATTTTCCATCACGCGCTCGTCGCCATGTGTCATATCTTTCACCTTCAGATAATTTAGAATGAACTAAGCCCACTTGACCGGGGAAACGAGATAAAAATCTGCGCACGAGTTGAGGCGTGAGTGCAATTTCTGGAACTAAAATAATTACTTGCTTGCCGCGTTTTATCGTTTCTTGTGCCGCGCGTAAATAAATTTCTGTTTTGCCGGAGCCAGTCACGCCGTATAAAAGAAACGAAGCAGGAAAGAGGAAAGATGAAAGTATCTTTTCTAATGCAAAATTTTGTTCAGATGTTAAATTAATAACTTGTGTACTTGTTTCCTCACTTACTTGCTTACTCAATGAATCTCGAAAAATTTCATTCTCAAACAAACGAATCAAACCGCGTTCTTCGAGTTCTTGCAAGTCGGCAATGTTGCAACCCGTTTCAGCATATATCCACGATAAATTAACAGGCACAAGTTGTTGAATTAAGAACTTTAATGCAGATTGACGTCGTGCCAACGTTTGCTTTGTTGACCCAAGTGACTCCATCTCCGCTTCTGCCGCTTCTGGCGTAACGGACAACTGAGCAACGCGGATATGCTTTGGTCTCACCCTCGGCGGAGGTAAAACATTCTTTGCTGAAAGCACGCCTTTTTTAATTAACAAGTTTGCAGTTTTGCGCCAATCCACTTTTGCAAAATGCGAGTCAATTTGACGACCACGGAGAGGTCCGCGTTCATTCAGCAGTTTTATGATTCGACGATGGACGGTAGACGGTAGACCGTCCATAACGGTCTGCTGTCCACGGTCTACCGTCTGATAAAGAATATCTGCTTGTTGGCTCAATCCTGTAGGAATCATCAAGCCTACAATTGCGGCAAGCGGATTCAGAGTAGCGTCTGCTAAACGAATGGCAAGCGCAATTTGAGGTTGAGTCAGAAGCGGTGCAGGGTCTAGCAAGTCAATGATGGATTTAGGATTCTGTATCGCAGGCGAATCAGTAAGTTCCATCACAATCCCCTGCACAGTTTGATTTCCAAATGGGGCAGTGACCAAACAGCCCGCTTGAATTTTTTCAGCGAGTTCATTTGGGATGGTGTAATCGAAGATGCCAGAAACGGCGGGGATGTTGACTGCAAGGCGCGCAAACATTATTTGATTATATCGTTTTTAGAATGATGCACGCGCCATAGCCAACAACAGATGAATAATCTTTGGTGATATTGCCTGATGTAGCGTAATGCAGTCTTTGGATTTTGTTTGCACCAAGTTTTTGAGTTGTCCACAATGTCGTTGCCACAGCCGCACGACCACATGCAAAGCCTTCGTTATTTTCTTCTGCTTCAAATATTGATTCGGGGTTGAAAGATTCAAAGCGTTTAAGCATTTCATTATCAAATTCGTTTGCGGTTTTCTGGTCGTAAAAATGTGAAAGGTCTGTAGAGGCGACGAATATTGTTTTTTGAGTTTTTAGAATTTTTGCTAAAGCCAAACCAAGTTTTTTTGAAATTTCTGGCTCTTGTGCGCGAATCATAATTGGCAAGAGTTTGAAATTGTTTTTTAGCACGCGTTGTAAAAATGGAAGTTCAATTTCTAGCGCATGTTCTTTGTCGTTTGAAATTTTTGTGATTGGGATATCAAGGTTTTTTTGCAGTTCTTCTAAAATAGCGTGGTCAACTTCAATATTTCCTAAAGGTGTAGAGTAGGCTTGATGGCTAGTTGTCATCAGCGGATATGGCGCATAATTATGAAATGGCGAAATGATGGTGGCTAAATCAGATTCTAGTCCTTGCAAGGTTTTGAAAGCGTGCGCCGCTACAAAACCAGAATATTGATGCCCAGCGTGTGGAGCAATCACGCCTGTGATTTGTCCAGTTAAATTTGGAACTTCTGCTTTTTCTAGCCATTCATCAATTTGTTTGGCAAGTGTTTTTGGATTGGCTTCATACCAAGTTCCGACAATTGGAGAAGGGCGCAGGTCTGGCATCGGCATAAATTTATTGTAGCATATAGCAGATTCAACAAACGAGACGCAAGTGCGTCTCGTTTGTATTCTTGTATATTGAGAAATCAAAGCCGAAGCTTGCACAGATATAACCCTCGGCTTTGTATTATTATTTAACTGGTATTTCGATTAATGGTGATGTATCAAACCCAAAAAGATAAGTGATTGGCTTTTCATCTGCCACAATCCAAATTAGGCGTAAGTAGATAATATTGTCAAAGGTGATGCTTTGCTCAGGACTTGTTACTTCGAAATTTAATGTAGCGGCATTAACTTGTTCATTATTTTTAGGAATGAAACTGCCTGAAAAAAATGAATATGATGCTACATCAATATTCTCTATAATATAAACATCTCCCCAAAAAAAGCTTTGTTGTTCACCAACTTGTAAGTTTTTTACTAAAACCCCTAATTCAAGGAATTTATATCCTGGGTTTGCTGTATATATTAAGCCGCCTGTAGTTGCACTATCCAGAAGCCTAGAAGATAATACTTTTACCTCGTACTGCTCGTTTATTGCTGGTGATTTAATTGGAACAGCAGTGAAGGTAGGCGGAACTTCTGTGGCAGTAGGTTTGGGGGTATTTGTAGGTTTAGCAGTATTAGTGGGCAAAGGAGTGCTTGTTGATTCCAGAGTTGGAATTAATGTGGGTTCAGCAGGGACACTTCCGCCACATGCCAAATTTACACCTAGTACTAGAACGACCAAAATAAGAGGATATTTAAACTGTTTTTTCATTTTTTCTCCTGAAAGAGGTTTTATAGTAGCGATGTTATAATTTTACATGGTCGAAAGACAAAAAACTGCCAAAAACTGCCAAGTTGTCTATTCCCAACTATGCTTACCATCTTAACCTATTTTGTTACTCTTATTTCAATGGGTGGTGCACTCTGGCTTGCGTTATATTTGTTTGCACGCGGTTTTCCAAACCGAATTGCAATGTGGGCTACCTTTGCCTTGTTATCAATGGCAACCTTCTTTTGGCTCACTTATAATCATTTTTTCAACCCTCAAATCAATACAGGCTATATCAAAGCCATCTTCTTAAGTCTAGCGTTGGTAAGCTGGTATATTGTTACCTACTACTTACTTGAAAAAACAAATCAACAAAAAATCCTTTGGTTAGTACGTGGCATATACTTAATGGTTTTAATAACCATCATTATGCTCTTACTGAACAAGCCTGATTTCGCCCGCAGATATGAAAATGAACTATATGTTGCACAATTGGGTGCTGGTTTTGTCTATTACTTTTATAGTTTAACTCAATTGATTTTATCTATTGGATTAATGACCAACTTGTTGGTGGAACAAAAAATCCGCTTCACCCCGCAGGGAAGGCTCTTTCTTTTTGCCTCGATATTTCCTACTCTTGCAGTTTTCTATGGCATCATTTCGTTAATTGCTTCAGGTTTACCCATGCCACGTGTCATTCAAGATGGGCTAGTCTTTAGCGGTTTCTTCTTGCTTGGTATTTCAGTGACGCGCTATCAAAGTTTGCTTGAACGCCGTACTATTTTTCAAGATTTTCCACTTACGTTTCTTATAGTTGCAAGCCTTTGCGTTATTTACATTTATTATTTTCAAACACAGATTAGTCAATTTGCGAATATGGTTGGGTTTGTTATTCTCACGCATTCAGCCTATGATTTAACGAGAGAATTTTTGGAGCGCTACCGTGCCAAACACGAAGAGTCCTTTAGAAAGCAAGTACTTAGAATAAAGCCACAAGAATCACAAACCTATTTGCAAGATGCTTTAATTTTATTTTGTAAACAAATTAAAACGAATGCAGGGATTGTAGCAACCCGTAGTGAAGAAAAGTTTTTTGTAACAGCAACTAGTAACTCAGTCAGCGTAGGAAGTGAAGTTCTGCATCCAGATTTTGCAGATGCAACTATCGCAAAATTCAGTGGCCATATCCAAAACATTGAATGGGTGGCGTCTGTTTTTGACAATAAAAATCAAATTGCATTTGTTGGTATTGGAGCACCACTTAACCGCATGGATTATTCAACAGGCGAGTTAGATTTGCTAGAAGAATTTGCTGATTATGCGACTCTGATGTTGCTTGTAGATTCGAATATAAAAAAAGAGGATGATATTACCTCATATCAAATTGCAACCGCAGAAATTATCGAAACATTAACAAGCGCACCTGATGAAAAAATTATAAAGATGACCGAAGATGGTTTAAGGAAATTTCCCGATTATGTAACGTTGGGTCAATCAGAATTGGCAAAATGGTTAAAAGTAAATGGAAACTCACATATTGACCGTGGAAAAAAATTGCAAACAATTTTACGGGAAGGAGTAGAAGCCTTGCGCCCAACGGGCCCGCGCCCCGAACCTTTGCCACGCAATTGGTATAACTATGTAGTACTGAATGATGCCTATATAAAAGGGATTATGAATAAAGAAGTGATGGCGCGTTTATATATTTCTGAGGGTACCTTTAACCGTACGCGTCGCAATGCGTTGCGAGGTGTAGCACGCTGGTTGATAGAGAAGAAGACCACGTTTTTTAAACCCTATGACTAACGTACTTTTGCCAGCCAACAAGATTTAGTGCTAAAATACGAAAAAATTTTATCTAAGGAGAATGTTATGAAAGCGTTTCGACCATTTTACTTTATAGCAGTTTTAGTGCTCATTGTTAGTTTGGCTTGTGGCATTGATTTCGGCGATGACCCAACGGCTGTACCTCAACAACCATCTACGAACACAAACCCAACTGAGGCTCCGCCAATAGACCAACCTACCCAAGAGCAACAGCAACAACAGCAATCTTCTTCTGGGGCTTTTTTCACCGAAGAATTTGACTCAGACCCAAATTGGTATTTTGAAGTGATTCAAGATAGTCAAGATTCTGACCCTGAAAGCGTAGAGATTAGTTTTGATGATAGCTTAATGATTTTCAAAATCCCTGAATCTTTCTTGTATGCTTATTATATTTATGAAGAATATTCTTATGAAAATGTCCGCGTGGATATTAAAGTTGAAAATCGTGGTGTGAATACGCAACAAGTCAGCCTTGTCTGTCGTGTCGGTGAGGATGGCTGGTATGAGTTTGCGGTCCAAAGCGATGGTTTATGGTATTTATATGCAGTCAGCGGCGGTTATGAACGTTTGACGAATGGCGGTTCAAACGACATTAATCAAGGCAAAGCTGTAAATGAATATTCGTTGGTTTGTGATGATGATGAAATCTCATTCTTTATTAATGGGAATGAACCAAAAGGAAGCCCCTATAAAGAAAGCGAATATAGCTTCCGTGAAGGTGGCATTGGTTTCTCCATTTCAGCTTTACGCGCTGTCCCTGTTCAAATTGAAGTGGATTACGTCAAGATTTCTGAGCCGTAGTTTTGGAATTAACCAGCTTGCTGGTGTATTGTAATAAAAACATCCCGAAGGTTTTATCTTCGGGATGTTTTTATTTTATTTTCCAGCTACTTTGCGAATCGTTTTTGGTTTTGACTTTTTCGGTTCTTCTGGAACTTCAGGAAGAGCTGGCGCTTCAAGCGGTTCAGGCAGAGACTCAAATTGAGGTTGTGGAGCAGGTACACCCGTAGCATTGAGGCGGGCGAAATAATTTTTCACGGTCAGGTCGTTGAAGAAAATCAATAAGAGGATGCCAACCACTGCGGAGAAAACATTCCCATAAAAAAATGTGAGAATTTGAAAGACTGCAATTGATGTGGAAGGTTGCACAGGTTGCGGTTGTGTGCTTAACAGTTTGGCGGCGTAAACAATTTCAAATACGCCAAGAATGGTCGGTAAAATGGTGATGGGTAAACAGACGACACCAACGAGTGTGCCAAGTGCCGTGGCAGAGGCTACAAACCCCCAAAATAAATTGATAATGCCGCTTACGAGCGTCATCACGGCAATGGCGGTCACCAAGCCGGGTTTTTGTTCTGAATAGGTATTCATGATTCGTTACTCCTTATGTTTTGAATGCTAGATATAACGAATCGAATTCGATAAAGTTGCAAAGTTATGGTTGTTGAAATGTCAGCATAACCCCGCCGAGGTAACTAAATCCATTAGGTTCTGTGCAGGCGGGGGCAAAAATATTTGAAACAAATGAACCGCCTGTCACAATGCGGATGTTATAAATCGTATCAGCTTGCATCACAAAATCGGCATAGCCATTTCCTAATTCTGGTTTGAAGCCGGTAAAAAATTTATCTTCACCTTGATTCCATGTGACGATAATCTCTACGCCGGGAATTTCTCTGCGACGCGAATCCATAAACATAAATTGCATTAATGCCGGTGCACTTGGGTCACAAACTTTTTCTTGACCGACCAATGCAAATGGTGCGCCGGGTGCCGGTGTGGAGGTAGATGCTGGGCGCGGTGTGATGGTTTCAGAAAAAGATGGGATGAGTGGAGTCTGTTCAAAAAAAACGGTCGGCACGGATGTGGCTTGCGCTTCTTCTGTGACATTTGGGCTTGCTTCTGTTTCCTCAACTGTAGACTCAACTTCTGGCGTATTGAATGAAGTTGGCAAAGCTGTCGGGGTGATTGGGTTGCTAACGTAGCCAAGTTGTAAATCGGTTGCTAATTGTGCAAGCGGACGAACTTTTTCAAAAGGCTCGCCAGAGGCTAACATACGTTGGGCTTGTGCGCTTAACGCCCCAATTGGGTCAACATCACCGAGTAAATTGAGTCTGGCTCTGGCGCGTGCTAAATCTTGTGTGAATTGATACGAAGTGGCAATGACAATGCGATATTGGTCTTTGAAATCTGGGCGCAATATTGAAGGGTTTGCATCCACGTATGTCACAGGCGAGAGAAACCATGAATAAGCGAGACCAAGTCCAAGTCCGATAAGAAGTGCGAAAAATATATGGAATGTTGAGTTGTTGAGTTTGAGTCTACTCATGGATTGTTCCCCTGCGGTTGATACGTTTGCATGGCAGTTAGTAAAATTTGCAAAGATTGTATTTCTGTTTCTGTAAAATTATTGCTGGTTGCATATTGAAGTGCGGCGGCTGTGAGTGTGGCTGGCGATTCGCTTCCTAAAATCGCAAGGCGACGTGCGGCGGCATCAGAATCAAAATCATTTTGATAGGCTTCGGCGGTCATCAACACATAATCTACACGATAATCTTCGCGCAAGATGTTCGGTGTGACATCTACATATTCAATTGGGTCAATTGCCCAGCCGTAGATTAATCCAAGCACAATGCCGATGATTAGCGCAATAATAATTTTTATGATGTTTGAAGAAGACATAGGGGGATTATAAACAAATATCCGAGCAGGTGACTGGCGGCACCCGAAGACACTTTCTTACCGTTGCTATCTTTCGATCCTGGCGGGGTTCGTAAGGTTTCGCCGCGCCAGACCTGCCCGGACGGGCGTAAGCATACTCGAATGAAGGAGGTGTGTCAAATTATTATTTCTCTGCCTCAATCATTTCGAGGAAAACATCTACTAATCTTGCTTCAAAAAGTGTACCTGCTTTTTCACGCAAGTAAGCAATCACTTGTTCACGCGGTAATTTTTTTCGGTAGGGTCTATCACTAGATAAAGCATCCCATACATCTACAACTGCAAACATGCGCGCGGCGAGTGGAATATCTTCGCCTTTTAATCCGCGCGGGTAACCACTGCCATCCCAACGTTCGTGATGAAAGAAGGGAATCTCAAGTGCAGGGTGAAGATAAGCAATGTTAGAAAGCATCTCAAATGCATAAACAGGGTGTTGACGCATCTTGACCCATTCAGATTCATTCAAAGGACCCGTCTTTTGTAAAATTTCATCAGGGATTGCCATTTTGCCCATATCGTGCAGTAAAGCCCCACGTTTGATGTGTACCATTTCTTCGTCACTGAATCCCAACTTAGTAGCAAGACGAAGCGTAAGTTCGGTGACGCGTTGTGTATGACCTTCTGTTTCACGGTCGCGCAAGTCTAATGCACGCACCCAACCTTCGATGGTTTTTTCATACGCTTCTTGCAAACGGTTGTGCGCGATTTGCAAAGCCTCTTCAGATTTCTTTCTTTCGGTGATGTCGCGTGATGCGGTTTGTATTTCTGTAATTTCGCCCGTGTTGCGGTCTAAAATGGCGCGAGCAGATGATTCTAGCCATACATAGTGACCATCTTTATGTAAAGCACGATAAGCGAGTGTGTATGTAGTTTTATTTTGGCGTGTTTCGAATAACCGAGTTACCCAGGGTCGGTCTTCTTCATGGATGAGATCAAAACTGATGGTGCCGGTTAATTCTTCAGGCGTATAACCAAGGATGGTTTTGCTGGCGGGTGAAACATATAACATGCGTCCAACTGTAGAGAGGCGCGCAATCATGTCGCTGGCATTTTCTGCTAATAAACGAAATTGAGCCTCACTTTCGAGCAAGGCTTTTTGCATGTGGATTCGTTCAGCACGTGCACGCCATGCTTCAATTGCCTTTTCTGCAATGTGAGGCATATCTAGCATTGACTCTGGCGATTTGACGACATAATCTAACGCACCAGATTTAAGCGCTTCTACTGCGATGCGCTCATTGCCATAACTTGTCATTAAAATAATTGGGGTGTACAGCGGGTCGTGATGGCTAGGAAGCAGTTCCATGCTTTCGCCGTCTGGCAAACGCCAGTCGGCGATGATTAAGTCAGGTTCTTTTTTTTGAATAAATGTTCGGGCTTCAGTCAGCGATTTGACCCGATGAATTTCGAAGCGGTCAGACTGGTCTTCAAAGGCTCGTTGAATTAATTCTGCGTGTGGGTCTTCATCTTCAATCAGAAGAATATCTTTTGAGTCATCAGACATAGTATGTTTTAAGCGTGGGGGTTTGTATTCCAACCGAGCCAGTAAAACCCAAGGTCGTTCATCAATTTGCTAAATTCTTCAAACCCAACTGGCTTGACCAGATAACTATTAACATAATTATCGTAAGCACGCGTCACGTCTCTTTCGGCTTCAGATGTAGTCAGGATAATCACAGGGATACTTTTGGTATCGTCTTGTTGCTTGATTGAATGCAGAACTTCAAGACCATCTACACGTGGCAGACGCAAGTCTAAAAGAATCATGTGAGGGCGCGGGCTAGATTCAGGGTTTTCATATTCACCACGCCGCAGTAGATAATCTAATGCGCTCTGACCGTCGGTGAAATGCAAAATTTTATTGGCGATACGATGGTCTTCCATCGTGCGGATTACAAGTTCGGCATGGTCTGCGTTGTCTTCTACAAGCATAACGAGTACAGGTTCGCCCATCATTCTCGTCTCCTTCTACATCGGCTAATTGTAAACCATTTGACACTTTCAAGCATAGGGTTTTGCGCCATTTTGCATCTTCTTTTATGTCTATGAGCCGTGATATAATTTGACCATTCAGTACGAAAAAATCATCTTGTTGGCGAAGGAGATACTATGGAAGTCACCACTCAGGAATTCAAACATTGTGACCTAATCACCGTAAAAGGGCGAGTTGATAGTTCCACCGCACCTCAATTTTCAAAGGAGCTTGAAAAAGCTACCAACAATGGACGTTATAAAATTGTACTGGATATGATTGAACTGGAATATATGTCCAGTGCTGGGTTCCGCGCCTTGCTTGCCACTCAGCGTAATTGCAAACGCTATAATCGCGGTGAAGTAGTGCTTGCTCGTGTGCCAGAGCGCATTCGCGAAGCACTCGAACTTGCTGGCTTTACTGAACTTTTCAAAACTTTCAGCGACCCAATTGAAGCCGTAGGAAGTTTCTAAAAAAAGGCAAGGACACAGCGAAGTATTTTATGATTGTTACAGTAAAGTACCGTGTTGCGTCCCCAAAATAAATATTGACTGACAGGAGAATGCCGTCTCATCAACTATAGAGGCGGCATATCATTTTTTTCTTTATGATAAGTACTACCTTTCCAGCCAGATTTGAATATCTGGATGAAATCCGCGACATGGTTGCTGAAACTGCACGCGCCGGCGGTTTTTCAGAAAAAACAATTTATTCACTCCAGCTTGCCGCCGACGAAGCCGCAACAAACATCATTGAACATGCTTACGCTGGAGTCAAAAATGCAACCTTATCTGTCACCTGCGAAATACAAGGTGACAAAATAATTATCACCATGCACGATACCGGCAAATCATTCGACTCGAGTTCTGTCAAAGAACCAAATCTAAAAGCAGACCTTGCCGAACGGCAAATTGGCGGCTTAGGTGTCTATCTGATGCGAAAACTCATGGATACCGTTCGCTACGAATCTTCCAAATCAGGCAATCTGCTTACAATGACCAAACGAAGGGAATAACCTCATGAGTGCCGCCACCCGAACATCTTGGGATTGGCTTCAACTTGCGAGCTTGGGGGAGCAGCTACGAAGTAAAAACTCCCTGCGTGCACAACGCGACCAAATTATTTCTATGGCGAGCCAATTAATCGTTGGCAAAGTAGATGTTTGGTTACAAGAAAAAATATTCCGCCTGCCAGATTGGGACGAGACACACGCCTTTCCATCTCAACCAACAGCCGAAGGGATGAAACTTGCTATCAAAGCGGGGAAGTTAATTACAAAAAATAAGGCGAAAAACAGCGCCTCTTCCTTGACTTATGCCGCGATTCCGCTCGCTGATCAGGGGATTACACTTGGGGCATTACAAGTCAGTCGTAAAAACGGACCTGCCTTCTCAACCGATGAATTAAACTTACTACAAGGCGTTGCTCAAATTGTCTCTGTTAGTTTGTTTGCGTCGCATCGCGCAGAAGTAGAACAATTCCGTCTGCGACAACTGAACTTAGTTCGTGAAGTCAGCGCGCAAATTGCAAACGCTGTAGATTTAGACGACCTTGCAACCCAAGTGACCAAACTGATTCAAGAGACGTTTCATTTTTATTACGTTGCCATCTTTACATTAAAACCAAATTCTGAATCACTCCGTTTTCGTGCCAGCGCAGTTGCTCCACGCAAAGGCAAAAAGGTATCTGTTGCTTTAGAGGTAGAAGTGGGGCAAGGATTAATCGGCGAAGCCGCCAAAACCGGCGAAGCCATTCTCTGTGACGATATTCAAACCGATGCGCGTTTTCGGTTTATTGATAGTCTGCCCGAAACAAAATCTGAAGTTGTGATTCCATTAAAAATTGAAAATCAAGTTTTGGGTGTATTGGATGTACAAAGCGATCGCTTGCGTGGCTTCCATCCCAACGACCTTTTGATTTTACATACACTTGCCGATAATATCGCCCGCGCGGTTGAAGGCGCACGCTTATATAGCAATCTGCGCCGCCGCGCCGACCAACTCACGTTGGTTTCCGAAGTCAGCAAAAGTGTCACATCCACATTAGACCTATCCGAATTGATGCGTGATGCCGCGAACTTAATCCATCAAAAATTTAAATATCCGTATGTTTCATTATTCACGGTTCATCCCAACCGTAGATTAATTACTTACGAAGCAGGTAGCGGTAAAAGAAGTAAACAACTCGAAGGCTATACAATTTCTTTAGATGATACACAAGGTATTATGCCCTGGGTAGCACAAAATAAAATCACAGTGCTTGCCAATGATGTTACAAAAGATAAACGTTACGTTCCTTCGCCGTTACCGCCGAAAAATACAAAATCAGAATTATGTGTGCCACTGATATTCAATGAAAAAGTAATTGGCTTGTTAGATATTCAATCTGACAGAAAAAATGCTTTTACTGAAGATGACCAAATTATGTTTGAAGCCGTAGCCGATACAATGGCAGCAGCGATTCGTAATGCGGATTTATACCGTTCTGAACAATGGCGACGACAAATTGCTGATAGTTTAAGAGAAGTAGCAGGTTTGGTTTCTAGCAATGTCAGTGTAGATGAAGTTTTACAAACCATTCTTACAGAATTAGACCGTAACTTGCCTGTTGATATTTCTGCGATTTGGTTATTACAAGGCAATGATTTATGCCTCTCAGCGGTGCATGGCATAGATGCGAATCAATTGGAAGAAACTTGTCTTAGCAATCCAGAATCTGCTTATTCAATGGCAGAGGCAATGATGTCTGATTTGCCTATCATCCGCAGACCTGACGACCCAATGTGGCCCGGCGGATTAACTGCTGGTTACGATAAAACCTATTCTGCGATTGCCGCACCATTGCGTGTGGGTGATAGGCAACTTGGGTTGTTGACGTTGGCTCATCATGCTTCTGGGCGATATGGGCATGAAGCCCAATCTATTGCGACCACATTTGCAAATTATGCATCAGTGGCAATAGAAAATGCGCGGCTATTTGATTCCGCACAAGAGCAAGCCTATGCTTCTGCGGCTTTATTACAAGTTGCGCAAGCCGTGGTCAGTTTAAATGATTTGGATGAAATCTTAAGTTCGATTATTCGCATCATGCCGATTTTGGTTGGTGTGAAGCGTGTGGCATTGTATCGTTGGGATTTTGAACGCGAAACATTTAGTGCATCGCAAGAGTATGGTTTTTCTGAACAAGAAGAATTGATTATGACTGAAAAAGAATTTTCTTTAGAGGTCTTTCCGTTACTTGGACATGCCTTGCAAGAAAATATGCTCATCACACATTCGTTATCTGCTGAGGCGAAGCCAAAAGATTGGTTGCAGATTCAACCTGAAATCCAGCATGAAGCGGATGTGATGAATGCGGAACGTTTGTTAATCGCTGTGCCGTTGTCTATCAAGAATGATTCGTTTGGCGTGATGTTAATCGAAGAAACAGAAAATGGGCAACGCTTCCGCTCACGTCGTATCGAAATTATTCAAGGCATTGCACAACAAGCCGCGCTGGCGATTCAAAATGATTTGTTACAACAAGAGATGGTGGTGCGCGAACGCCTCGAAACAGAAGTTCAACTGGCTCGCCAAATTCAACAGACGTTTATCCCCAGCGTTTTACCGACTCATCCCAATTGGCAAATTGCTACGCGTTGGCTCACGGCGCGTCAAGTGGGCGGTGACTTTTATGATTTGATTATGTTACCGAACAATAAACTTGGCGTTTTTATTGCCGATGTTGCAGATAAAGGGATGCCTGCCGCATTGTTTATGGCGGTGACGAGGACATTGGTTCATGCCGCTGTGTTGGAAACAAAATCGCCAGCCGAAGCCTTGCAACGTGTGAATGATTTGTTATTGCCAGATACACAACAAGGGATGTTTGTGACTGCTGTGTATGGTGAATTAGATGTTGAAAGTGGAATTTTTACATATGTGAATGCAGGTCACAACCCGCCGTATTGGGTGAAGCGGAATGGTGAAATTGAAAAATTAACGCGCACTGCCATTGCACTTGGCGTAGCAGAGAACCGTGTGATTCATCAAAAAGAAATTGTATTAGATGTTGGTGATACGTTATTGCTTTATACCGATGGCTTGACGGAAGCCTTTTCACCAAACAATGAATTATTTGGCGAAGGCAGATTGTTAGATGTGATGAAGTCTTTGAATTCTAATACGCCCGATGAGACTTTGCTGGCAATTGAAGAATGTTTGAATGACTTTATTGAAGCCGTGCCGTTGGGGGATGATTTGACGATGCTAGCAATACGACGTATCTAACTTTTTAACCACAAAGGGTCACAAAGTATCACGAAGAAAAAGATTAAAATCCTTTGTGTGCCTTTGTGGTGCACCTTCTCAAAACCGATATTGTAAGGCTTGAAAACTTTGAAACGCCAAATACCCAAACAAAAATGCCATGTAAATACTTTGTAGAAACACAAAACCTGCAAT
>JAEURF010000049.1:1998-9380 GCA_016789205.1 Anaerolineales bacterium | reverse complement strand
GTCAACTGCTGAATAAACCCATCACGCCTCAATCTTCGGGGATGCCTGATTCTGGGACTGAAAATGGATTCACGCCGATAGATTCTTCTAAACTTCCGCAGACGCAAACCACAAATGTCCTCCCTGTTCAACCTGTGCAAACCAGAAGCGGAGCAACTGTCATCGAATGGAAATTACCTGAAATGACAGATGTCCTTGATTCAGGCAACGTCCCATCTTTGAATGAAGAGTTTATTCAAGGACGTGCACGTTTAATCGAAGAGACATTGGCTTCGTTCGGTGCGCCTGCACAAGTCGTCGCTATCAGCCGCGGACCGACCATTACGCAATTTGGAGTCGAGCCGTTGTTTGTCGAAACAAGAGGTGGCGTACGCACAAGAGTCAGAGTTAGCAAAATCGCATCATTATCTGATGATTTAGCATTGGCATTAGCCGCGCCGAGAATCAGAATCCAAGCGCCAGTACCGGGACATAGTTACGTAGGTATCGAAGTTCCAAACGAAGAAATGGCAATGGTTGCCCTGCGCGATATTTTAGAAAGTGAAGTATATAAAAATTACAAACGCCCACTTGCTTTTGCATTAGGTCGTGATGTAGCCGGTCTGCCGACGATTGCAAGCATTGAAAACATGCCGCACATGTTAATTGCAGGGACCACGGGTTCTGGTAAATCCGTTTGTGTCAACGCGATTTTGACATGTATGTTGCTCTACAATACACCCGATGATTTGCGTTTGGTTCTCGTTGACCCAAAACGTGTTGAGTTAACTGGTTATAACGGCGTTCCACATTTGCTCGGACCTGTCGTCGTTGAAATGGATAGAGTCATCGGCGCATTGCAATGGATGACGCGCGAAATGGATAAGCGTTATCACATGTTTGCACAAGTGGGCTCGCGTAATATCATTGATTACAACGCCAAGATGAAATTGCAAGGTCAAAAGAAATTGCCTTATTTGGTTGTTGTCATTGATGAATTGGCAGACTTGATGATGATTGCACCTGATGAAACTGAAAAAACAATCACACGTTTGGCACAACTCGCGCGTGCGACCGGTATTCACATGATTCTGGCAACACAACGCCCATCTGTAGATGTAGTCACAGGTTTAATCAAAGCCAACTTTCCAGCCCGTATTGCATTTGCAGTCGCGTCCAATACAGATAGCCGCGTTATCCTTGACCAACCCGGCGCAGAAAGATTATTAGGTCGTGGTGATATGTTATATCAAGCACCAGACGCTCCCGCGGCTGTTCGTTTGCAAGGCGTGTTCGTCTCTGATAATGAGATTCAAAAGTTAGTGGAATATTGGCGAAATCAAGCCGGTGCGGCGAGTCCGTATGCGGTGGCTGGCACACCCGCAGATTCTGTCCCGGAGAATGTGCCGTTGAAGCAAACGCCTTTGTGGGAGAATGTCGGGAAAGTTGAAGGTGACCCATTGTTTGAGGAAGCAGTAGCCATTATCCGCAAAGAAGGACGCGCTTCTGTATCCATGTTACAGAGAAAGTTACGAATCGGTTATACGCGCGCATCTCGCATTGTGGATATGATGGAAGATAAAAAGATAGTTGGTCCGCCCGAAGGCGCGACTCAAATGCGGCAGGTGTTGGATTATGGGGATGGTCAGAAGCCGACAGAAAGTTAGTAGTAAATTTAAAAATTTGTAATATGCTATACTTTGATTGTCTATGTCCAGTCCTGAGCCTATTCTTGAATTTGTCTTTACTGCTCATGCACTCAAAGAAATGACTCGGCGCAATATTGCTGAACAAGAAGTTCAAGATGTATTAGCTAAACCTGAACAGATGGAAATTGTGCGAGATGGACGTGCGGTATACCAAAATAAATATATTTTTACTAAAACATCAAAAACATATATCTTACGTGTTTTTGTAGATATTGATATTAAACCACCGCATGTTGTAACTGTTTATCGAACCAGCAAGATTGAGAAATATTGGAGATAAGCCATGAAAGTAATTTATGACAGAGAAACGGATACCTTAACAGTCATTTTTTCTGAAGCGCTAGTTGTGGAAAGCGATGAAGATAAGCCAGGCGTAATATTAGACTATGACGAAAAAGGGAATCTTGTTTCACTCGAAATTTTGGATGCTTCACAAAGGGTGAATGTGCCAAGCAAAATCGAATATCAAGTTTCGCCGATAGCAGGGTAAAGAAAAAAATCCGAGAGTTGAAACTCTCGGATTTTCTATTTAATCCATTCCTTTCATTTTTATAAATTGCCCGATTGTGATATTTAGTATAAACGCGAGTATAATCACATTAACGATTCATTATCGGAGGAACGATGGCAGAGAAAAAGATACGAGTTTTGGTTGCCAAGCCCGGCTTAGATGGGCATGACCGCGGTGCGAAAGTTGTGGCGCGCGCTTTGCGTGATGCCGGCATGGAAGTGATTTATACCGGTTTGCGCCAAACACCAGAAATGATTGCTGAAGCCGCTTTGCAAGAAGATGTTGATGTGGTTGGGCTTTCTGTTTTATCTGGCGCACACATGGCATTGGCTCCACGCATTATGGAATTGCTCCATGCCAATGGGCAAACGCACGTGAAAGTTTTTATCGGCGGAATCATTCCTGATGAAGATTTGATTCGTTTGAAAGAAATGGGTGTGACCGGTGTGTACGGTCCCGGCGCATCAACTGACGATATTATTCGAGATATTCAAGAAACGGTAACAGGTTAATTTTTCACACAGAGCAAAGGCTCTGTGTTTTGTTCTTAAGGTGAAACGTCCTGCAGGTTTGTTTGCATCAACCAAATCTTAAGAAAAACCTGCGGGACGGTAGATTTACTACAATATGACAACCACTCAATCCATTCTCAACGGTGACAGACTTGCTTTAGCAAGATTGCTCACAAAAATAGAAAACAATGCACCCGAAGGTCGCGATGCATTGATTGAGTTATTTCCACATACCGGCAAAGCACATCTTATCGGAGTTACCGGCGCGCCGGGCACAGGCAAATCTTCACTGGTTAATCAACTCGCATTGCATTATCGAAAAGTAGAAGATAAAAAAATTGCCATTCTCGCAGTTGACCCATCGAGTCCATTCACGGGTGGCGCTGTGCTTGGTGACCGTGTGCGTATGCGCGATTTATCCGGCGATGAAAAAGTTTTTATTCGTTCCATGGCAACACGTGGTTCGTTAGGTGGCTTGGCGCAATCCACTGCCAATATGACCCAAGCATTTGATGCCGCAGGTTTTGATATGGTTATTGTTGAAACCGTTGGTGCTGGTCAAAGCGAAGTGGATATTGCAAGACTCGCGCATACCACTTTAGTTGTTGAAGCGCCAGGGCTTGGCGATGAAATTCAAGCCATCAAAGCCGGGATTTTGGAAATTGCAGATATTCTCGTCGTCAACAAAGGGGATAGACCCGGCGTTGAAAATACAGAGAAGGCGTTAAAGTCTATGCTTGAGTTGGCGCATCCAACTGAACGAATTTTTCGTCATCATGGCGTGGCGATGAAAGCCGAAACGCCGAAACAAAATACAAATAAAAATTTATGGATTCCGCCGATTCAAAGAACGATTTCTACTGAAGGCGTTGGGATTTCGGAACTTGCAGACTTGATTGCCAAACACGCAACGCATCTCCGCTCAGGGGAAGGCTGGTCTGCCCGCGAGAGAATCAGGCTACAAGTCGAGATAGAGGCGTTGATTCAAGAATCGTTGATGAATCAATTTCGTCAAGACACATCAAAAGAAAAATATGATGAAGTCTTTGAAAAAGTTTTCCAAAGAAATATTTCACCGTGGGAAGCCGTCAAGATGTTAATGAATGGAAGGTTGAAATGAGTATCATTTATGGTGAGCGCATTCGTTTGCGTGCTGTCGAACGTGATGATTTGAAAAAATATCACGAATGGCTGAATGACCCCGAAGTAACTCGTGGATTGGCTTTGTATCTTCCACTTTCTATGGCTGACGAAGAAAATTGGTTTGAAGCCATGACCAAACGTGACCCAAACGAAAAGCCATTTGCAATTGAAATAAAAAAAGGTAAAGCCTGGAAATTAATTGGCAATTGTGGATTTCATGGCATTGAAGTTCAAAACCGCTGTGGCGAGGTTGGTATTGTGATTGGCGATAAAACTGAATGGAACAAAGGTTATGGCGCAGAAGCCATGACATTATTGCAACGACATGGTTTTGAAACCTTGAACTTAAATCGTGTATTCTTGCGCGTATATGCCGATAATGTGCGCGCTGTCCGTTCTTATGAACATGCAGGCTTTGTTTTAGAAGGACGATTGCGCGAAGCAAATTATAAACATGGCAAATATGAAGATGTTTTATTGATGGGTGTGTTACGTTCTGAATGGTTTAAGAAGAAAAAGAAATAGCATGTCATTCTGAGCCACGCTCTTGCTCTTCGTGGCGAAGAATCTCTTAGATTGTGGTAGAGATTCTTCACTTCGTTCAGAATGACACACATAAGGAGATTTTAATTAATGCATCATGTACATCACGATTTGAAAGTGTACGGCGGAATAAAATTATTTGGCGGCACGGGTTCGCCTGAACTCGCACAAAAAATTGCAGATTATCTTGGTTTAACATTGAGTGGGCATGATGTGATTGAATTCCCAAATGAAAACTTATTTGTCAAATTAAAAGGTAGTGCGCGCGGACAAGATGTGTATGTGATTCAAACGACTTCATCTCCGGTGCATCGCAACTTGATGGAATTATTAATTACCATTCAAACCTTACGCTTGGATTCTGCGGCACGCATTACAGCGGTGATTCCCTATTTATGTTATGGACGTTCCGATAAAAAAGACCAGCCACGTGTGCCAATTACTTCACGCCTAGTGGCAGATATGATTGAAGCCGCAGGCGCAGACCGATACATGACGTTAGACCCACACGCCGGTCAAATTCAGGGCTTCTTCTCTATTCCGGGAGATGTATTAACGGCTTCCCATTTATTAATTGATTACATCAACACAAATATTCGCAAAGATATGCAAGACCCAGTGGTAGTTTCTGTAGATTTAGGTTTTGCCAAAAAAGGACGCAATTACGCCGCAGATATGGATATGCCAATTGCTTTCATCGAAAAACGCCGTCAAGGCAACGATTCGAAAGCCGAAGCCTTGACATTAATTGGTGAAGTGGAAAACCGCGACGTGATTATTGTAGATGATGAAGTAGATACCGGCGGTTCAATTGCACAAGCAGTCAGTTTGGTAAAAGAAAAAGGGGCACGCAATGTGTACCTTGTATTTGTCCATGCGATACTTTCTGCGAATGGTGCAGAACGCTTGGCTTCTTTACCAATTAAACAAATTTTCACAACCGATACTGCTCCGCTTTCGGCTGAAAAACAAGAACTTCTCAAAGATAAGATTACGGTCATTTCAGTAGATACATTATTAGGCGAAGTCATCAGGCGGGCGCATGAGGGTCGTTCGGTTGGTGAGATGTTTAATGAATAGTGCTTAGCGGTTAGCAATTGGCTTTTGGCTACATACTAACCGCTAATGACTAATTGCTAATCGCTAAAAGCTAATATGCCCGAACTCCCTGAAGTTGAAACCGTAGCAAGAAAAATAGAACCTGACCTGATAGGCAAAACCATCATCTCTGCCGATGTGCGTTGGGCGCGAACGTTAGCAACTCCCTCAGTTAAAAAATTCAAAGAACAAATCAAGGGGCAAAAGATAAAAGGCGTTTCAAGGCGGGCAAAATACATCAATATCTTGCTAGAAAATTACAATCTCCTAATACATTTGAAAATGAGCGGCGATTTGACTGTGAGAAAAGGTAAAATTAAGCCTGAAAAACACGACCGCCTCATTCTTGACCTTAAATCACCCAGCGGCGGAATCACTCAACTTGCCTTCAACGATACCCGTAAATTTGGTAAAGTATGGCTTACGAATCAACCCGAAAAATTTTTAGATAAGTTAGGTCCAGAACCTTTAGAAAAAAATTTCACGCCGCAATGGTTATATGAGAATTTGCGAAAACGAAAACGCCAAATCAAACCATTGTTATTAGACCAAACATTTTTGGCAGGCGTTGGCAACATCTATGCGGATGAGTCTTTGCATATAGCAAAAATTCACCCACAGGCGTTATCAAATGTTGTCACGCTGAAACAGGCTGAGGCGTTGCATGAAGCGATTGTGTCAGTTCTAAAAGAAGGTATCCGCAGAAACGGCGCATCCATTGATTGGGTCTATCGTGGCGGTGAATATCAAAATTATTTTCGTGTGTATGACCGCGAAGGCGAGCCTTGTATGGTCTGCGGCACGAAAATTCAAAAGTTAGTGGTTGCTCAACGTGGCACGCATGTTTGCCCGAAGTGCCAAAAGGTTGAAAGGAAATAACATGGAATTTAATTTTGCAATGACAACCGTCCCCACCATTGTTTTATGGATTGTCGGCTTGGTTATTTTTGGTATTGGCGCATTGCTGGGTTATGTGAACATGAATTTGGATGCACGCAAAAAAATTGATGCTATGGAAACCAACGCTGAAATTATGCGCACCGAAGCAGAGAGAAAACTTGCAGATGCTGAAAAAAAATTAGAAGAAGCACAATTGTTGCGAGCCAGCACGCCCGGCGGTGTAGATGTTGAAAGTTTATTGCGCTTGAAAAAAGAAAATAATCGCATGGTGGTTGAAATGGATGGGAAGCCATTAAGTGGCGTATTATCGCCTGAGGGAAAAAAACGTTTGCTTGAATTAATTTCACATGTGCGACCTTATATTGAAGGCACGCAGACCCCTCCACCTGCATCAAAACCTGCTGTGCTGCAAACGCCTCTGACTCAACCTCCGCATGTTCCGCTCGTATCGAGTGAAGTCAAGCCTGTATCGATTTTGTCACCACTTCAACCCGCAAAAAAACTTGACCCTGAAAAAGAATTTGCTTTATTAAGTATCGTGCAACAAATTGATACAGTTTTACAAAAAAAATTAGTAGATACGCCGCTTGAAAATGCCGGTATTCGCTTACAAGATTCGCCACAAGGCGCAGTGGAAGTATATGTCGGTTTGCAAAAATACGAATCAGTAGATGATGTGCCGGATGAAAAAATCAAAGCGGTCATCCGCGCGGCGATTACGGAATGGGAGTCGAAATATATTCCGGGCATGTAACAATAAAAAAAATGCTGAGATACTCAGCATTTTTTTTACCTCAAACTCATCCAATTCAAATCTCTTAATCCAGCCGCCAAATCATCACGGAAATCTTCTTCTTTCATACGCCATTCCCAATTACCGCCGAGTTTACTAGGGAAGTTCATCCTTGCTTCACCGCCTAAACCCAACACATCTTGCATGGGCGCAATTGCAAACACGGCTACTGATTTCCACGTCGCGCGGATTAA
>JAEURF010000049.1:0-1898 GCA_016789205.1 Anaerolineales bacterium | reverse complement strand
TCACCGCCTAAACCCAACACATCTTGCATGGGCGCAATTGCAAACACGGCTACTGATTTCCACGTCGCGCGGATTAAGTCCCAAGCAAAATCATGTCCATCAATGCCTAAATATCGTTTTGCAAAATTTCTTTCATGCTCTTCGGCAGTCACAAACCAACCGAAAGCCGTGTCGTTATCATGCGTGCCGGTATATGCCACACAATTCGGAACGTAGTTATGCGGTAAAAATGGATTCTCTGGACCAGAAAAAGCAAATTGCAAAACTTTCATACCGGGTAAATTGAAAGCATTTAATAATTCAATGACATCTGGTGTAATTAAACCTAAATCTTCGGCGATGATGGGTAAGCCATCCCCTTTGTTTAAAAATTTTTCAACTGCGCTAAAAAAGTGATGGCTCGGTCCTGCTACCCAACGACCATGCTCAGCAGTTTTATGGTCTGCGGGAATTTCGTAATAACCAGCGAAACCACGAAAATGGTCAAAGCGTAAAATATCTACTGAGTTTAATGTCGCTTGTAAACGTGAAAGCCACCAGGCATATTTTTCTTTTTTGTGTGCGTCCCAAGCATACAAAGGGTTGCCCCATAATTGACCCGTTGCCGAAAAGCCATCTGGTGGGACACCTGCTACAACAGTCGGATTTCCATTTTCATCTAAGAAAAATAATTCGGGATGAGACCATACATCCGCTGAATCATACGCGACGAAAATTGGCACATCGCCAACAATTTGGATATTTTTTGAATTGGCATACGCGCGTAATTTATTCCACTGGCGAAAAAATAAAAACTGATAAAAAGAATATCTTTGAATATTTTGACTTAATTCTTTTTTTGCTTTTTTCAATTCCGCTTCATCTCTACGTTTTAACTTGTCACTCCACCCATTCCATGCACCACCGCCATTTGACTCTTTCAATGCCATGAATAATGCGAAGTCATCAAGCCAATCTGCATTTTGTTTGCAGAATGTTTTAAATTCTTTTTGCAGTGATTCAGGCGCGGAATCAAAACGAGAAAATGCTTGGGCTAAAAGATTAAGTTTCCGCGGGATGACCATGCCGAAATCCACTTTTGAAGCGTTTGCATTTTCTTTCAGCGCATCTAAATCGGCTTGAGTTAATAATCCATTTTCAAATAAATCATCTGGGCTGATTAAATATGGATTGCCTGCAAACGCCGAAAAACATTGATAGGGCGAATCGCCGTAGCCTGTGGGACCCAGCGGAAGAATTTGCCAAAGGTTGCAACCTGTGGATGCAAGCCAATCAACAAAACGAAATGCTTGCGGACCTAAATCGCCAATGCCATACGGACCGGGTAATGAAGTGGGATGAAGCAAAATACCAGATGAGCGTTTGAATGTCATGTTCACCTAAAATTAACGTCCCGCAGGTTTGGTTGATAGATTGTGTTTAATCATAAAACCTGCGGGACGGTTTATAAAGTTTATTTTACTAAAGATAAATAAAGTTTGAGATATTCTTTTGCAGAAGCATTCCAAGAAAAATCTTGTACCATGCCTGCACGTTGCATGTTCTCCCATTTTTCTTTATCTGCAAAAACTTTGATGCCTTTTTTGATTGCACCGACCAATGACAAGTGCATGGCTTTTTCAAATACAAAGCCTGTTTTGTTATGTTTAACTGTATCGTTCAAGCCGCCGATTTTACGGACAATCGGTACACAGCCATAACGCATGGCTATCATTTGTGCGAGTCCGCATGGCTCATAACGTGATGGCATCAGCAACATATCTGCGCCAGCATAAATTTGACGTGCTAAGCCAGCATTAAAACGTGCTTCGACTTTTATTTTTTCAGGGAATAAGGCTTGTAAATTTTGCGCGGCTTCTTCAATTTTTGGGTCGCCAGTGCCTAAAATGATGGCTTGA
>JAEURF010000048.1:2445-9384 GCA_016789205.1 Anaerolineales bacterium | reverse complement strand
AACGATTGACAGTAACGCCACCCACTTCAATTGGCAAACCTGCTAACAACACAGCCATTCGAGCAACATCACGATTATCTTCTCCCGCCTGATTGGCACATCCAAGAAAAACTTCTTCAATGAATTTTGGGTCAAGTTGATTTCGCTCAAGAATGGCTTTAATGACATGCGCCGCCATGTCATCAGGTCGGACAGAGGAAAGCACACCGCCTAACGCACCAATCGGCGTGCGGATTGCATCAATAATTACAGGGTTATTCATTTAGTTCTCCAAATTTCCTTTTATTGCTTTAATTCTTTCCTGCATCGCTTGTATCATGTTTTGATATTCAGGCAAACTCGCAAGGTTATTCATCTCAAACGGGTCAATAAGTAGATTATATAACTCTTGCTCGCCTGTTACATACTCAACATATTTCCATTCTTTCGTCTGAAAACCATTATAGGCAGGTACAAACGAAGTCATACCGCGTTCCTCACCGTCGTCTTGATATTGTTCTATTAGAAAACCATCACGCCAAATAGCAGAAGGGTTTGAGAGCAGTTCTGCAAAACTTTCGCCATCCATAACCGATAAATTAGAAATCCCTGCTAGCTCTAAGACGGTTGGTGCAATATCAATATTTAAGACAAAGTTTTCGTTGGCTGAAGGATTTGTGATTGTGTTAGGGTATGAAACTACCAGCGGAATCTTAAGGCACGCCTCGTAAGGACATGCCTTTCCAATTAGGCGATGGTCTCCTAAAGCAAAACCATTATCGGACATGAAAATGATAACAGTATTGTTACGGATACCTTCTTTTTCTAAAGTCTTAACAATTTCTCCAACGGCATCATCCACGCTCATTAAAGAACGTAACATTCTTTGATGAACTTTTTCAACATAATCTTGGTCTTGTGGCTCGTATCTATTTAACCAAGCTGGTTTATCTGAAATATCTTCTTCAAAATAATTATCTGGTTTATAGATACTAAAAGTTTCATCGTATGTCTTAAACATATCTTTATGACGTTCTGCCGCTAAATACGGTTGATGTGGCGCATAAGCCATAAACATCAAAAAAAAAGGGGCGTCGCTATTTTGACGGATAAAGTCAACTGCTTTTTGGCTAAAAACATCGGTGCTGTAATCTTGTGAGTCAAAGCCATATTGAACGATTTTTCCGTTTTCATTCAATGTATAACCATAATAGAAATCTTTAGCGGGGTCTTTCAAAACCAAAGCATTCCATTCATCCCAGCCCGCAGGAATGTATCCCTCGGGTAAGGCATCATAATCATTTAAGTATTTTCCAATTAATGCTGTTTTATAACCACCTGCCTGCATCCAGACCGGCAGAGTTGAAGAATCATCAAAAACGGATGCGCCTCCATCCGGTTGGCGGTTGGTTTTGACACCATGTCGAAAAACATATTGCCCCGTCAGAATACTCGCGCGGCTTGGGCAACATAAGGGCGTTGTAACGTACGCATTTGTAAAGTTGATTCCCTGCCTTACCAATTCAGTCTGTACCTGAGGCATAAATTGCAATGTGTGCTGTGGTTGGTCATCTGTAATAATGATAATAATATTTGGCTTATCCGAACGAGGTGCAGGCTTTGCGAAAGAACATGCAGTTAGAATATTTGCTGGAAAAATAAATAGTAGAAAAATAAAAAATATTTTTTTGAATTTCATAAATCAAATTGTACCACTGGCAAATATAAGGCAGTTTCTAATCTTTCGTTTGAGTTTTTATAAAATCTTTGTTAGATTTTAATGTCTTGTCAGATATAAAGATTTAGCGTGTAAAATAGAAAAAAATGATTTGAGTGATTAACTTTAGCGATTTGGAGGATATATGCACGAAATTACATTACTGATTAATATCGTCATTGCATTGGTGGTGGCATTCATCGGCGGGGTGGTTGCACGTCGCCTTGGCTTGCCCACCATCGTCGGTTATTTAGTTGCGGGGATTGCGCTTGGTCCATTTACACCCGGTTTTATAGGAGATACAGGCATCATCACCCAATTGGCTGAACTAGGTGTCATCTTCCTCATGTTTGGGGTCGGTTTACATTTTTCATTGAATGATTTATGGAAAGTTCGCACAGTGGCTATCCCTGGCGCGCTTGGACAAATGTTCTTAACTACTATGTTGGCTTACGGTTTAAGCCAGTGGTGGGGATGGTCACCCGCTTCAGGAATCGTTTTGGGCTTGGCAGTTTCAATTGCGAGCACAGTGGTTTTGCTTCGTGGCTTGATAGATAATGGTTTGCTCAACACTCCACACGGACAAGCCGCTGTCGGCTGGTTAGTGTTAGAAGACATTGCTACGGTTTTAATTTTGGTGCTTATGCCGACATTAGCAAATACCAACGGCGGGTTTGATTGGAGTGGTTTGATATTCACTCTCTTAAAAGCAGTTGCTTTTGTTGCGCTCATTTGGTTTGTAGGCAGAAGACTCATCCCTTGGGTTTTGCTTCGTATTGCATACACACGTTCACGTGAATTATTCATCTTAGCCATTCTTGCCATCACGCTTGGTATATCACTTGGCGCCTCAGAATGGTTTGGGATTTCATTTGCACTAGGGGCATTTGTAGTAGGTGTTGTCGTCGGCGAATCACCTTTGAGTCATCAAGTCGGTGCAGATGTATTTCCGTTTCGCGAAGCCTTTACAGTTTTATTTTTTGTTTCGATAGGAATGGTGGTCAACCCTATTTATCTTTACAACAACATCGGTCAGGTATTAATATTAACTGCATTAATCGTCGTAGGAAAATCAGTAATAACCCTTATGCTTGGCTTAATATTTCCATGGCAAGGGCGGACTGCATTGGTCGTCGCTTCTGGCTTGAGCCAAATTGGTGAGTTCTCGTTTATCCTAGGGCAAGCAGGCATTGCATTAGGCTTATTAGATAGAGACCAATACTCATTAATACTAGCAGGAGCGTTGTTATCAATCACAATTAATCCTGTCATGTTCCGCCTCATCAACCCAACAGAGAAATTCCTCAAAAAATTCCCAGCCTTTTGGAAGTTGTTAGACCGGCATGGACCTGCACCTATAGCTCCAGTTGAAGAATCGATTGAAGGTCACGTTATTGTTTTCGAATATGGTCGAGTCGGTACATACATCGTTAATTTGCTAGAACAAATTTCTATCCCATATCTAGTGATTGACTCAGATGTAGAAAGAATTGAGGAACTCAGCCGTCGAGGAATTCCTAGCTTATATGGAGATGCTTCTAACACCGAAGTGTTACATCATGCAGGTTTAAAACGCGCTCGCGCATTAGTAATCGCAGGTCACGATGAAGCCTCTAGTGAGTTAATCATTACAGCCGCGCGTGAAATTGCTCCCACCTTACCCATCATTGCGCGCGCGACTACAGAAGAAGGCATTAATCGGCTTGCTGAACTTGGCGCACAAGATGTGATTCACCCAGAACTTGAAGGCGGATTAGAACTCGTTCGACACACACTGATGAAACTTGGTTATCCACTCCAAGAAATTATTCGCTATACCGATGCAATCCGACATGACCATTATGATGCGCAAGTTAATTCACAAGAAGAACACCGCTTCTTACATGAATTGATACATGCCAGCCAACATTTAGATGTTTCTTGGGTTCGAATTGCTTCTGGCAATGCCTTAGTTGGTCAGACTTTAGCGGAAGCGAATATACGTGCACGTACAGGCGCATCAGTGGTGGCGATTATACGTAATAACAAGCAACCGATGGCAAATCCTAAATCACAAACTGTGTTTGAAGCCGATGACCGCGTAGGCTTGATTGGTGATATGGAGCAAATCCAAGCTGCAGAAAAATTATTGACCGAACTAGAACATGAATCCTCTCAAACTGGGGTAGAGTGGGAGACATGAAAATCTCAACATCCGATTTCAACAAACTTATGAAAACCGTTTCAGAAGGTTGGAACAAAGGTGACGCGCGCAAGTCTGCAGGATGTTTCAGCGAAGATGCTGTGTACGTTGAGCCACCAGATAAACAAGTCTATAAAGGACGCGAGGCGTTGTATCAATTTTTCGGCGGGGAAAATGGTCCAGAAATTCCAATGGGGATGGCTTGGCGTCATCTTGCATTTAATGAAGATGAGCAAGTTGGGTTTGGCGAGTATTCTTTTCGCATGTATAGGAATTATCACGGCATTGTGATTGTCAAAATAGAAAATGGATTAATAAAATTTTGGCGTGAGTATCAATATCAAACCGAATTAAATTGGGAAGAATTTTCAAAGTTGAATGCTTTCTGAAAATACGATGAAACATGCAAGAGCAAATAGAATAAAATAAATCGATGAAATACGAAACTCTTAATAATGTGACACATCCAAAATTAGATTCAGCACTTGGAATATTGGTGGCGGCTCTTCTCTAACGTGAAATTTGATTCTGCAACTCAATAGTCACTTGCAACCCACCTTCTGGTAAGTTCCTCGCTTCAATCTTTCCACCTTGCGCTTCAATAAGTTGCTTTGCAATGGCAAGACCCAATCCTGTTCCGCCAAATGCGCGTGAACGGGATTTATCTTTTCGCCAAAAACGGTCGAAGATAAATGGCAAATCTTCTTCAGGGATTCCTGTTCCATTATCGTTAACTGTAATTATTAAATTATTATTTATTTCATTTGCAGTTACCCACACTTTACCATTTTCATTAATATAGCGAAGCGCATTGCCAATTAAATTACTCATCACTTGTTCAAAACGCTGTGGGTCAACATACGCAAACAAGTTACCATTTTTCTCACTAAAAGAAAGAGCTATATTTTTTTCTCCCGATTCAGCCGAGAACATATCAATCACTTGCTGAATTAATGATTCGATATCTACGTTACTTTTATCAAATTGTAATTGACGCGTTTCAGCTAAGGTCAATAAACGCAAATCATCAATTAGTCTTTCGAGGATATAGGTTTGTTCTAAGGCAGTTGAAACTTGCGAACCATTTTCTTCATAGACACCATCAATAATACCTTCGAGCCTGCCACGAATCACAGATAGTGGCGTTCTTAATTCGTGTGCTACATCAGCTAGCATTTCACGGCGTTCACGGTCGTTGCGTTCTAGTGAACTTGCCATTTCATTAAAACTTTCAGATAGGCTTCGTAAATCTTGTGGACCTTGTGTTTCAATGCGTGTGTTCAAATCTCCATTGGCAACTGCGCGAGCGGCATAAATCACATCGGCTAATGGATTCACGAATCTTCGCACCAATAAAATTGCAACCACTACTAAAAAGATTGCCAGAATAAAAGATAGGATTCCAATTGGTATTAATATAGCGCGAGCAATACCAAACCTTGATGAAATATTAAAGGTTGTAAAAATTAAATATCCAATCGTTTCATTCTCTGTTTTTAATTCAATCACAACATCTTCTTGGCGAATTTCGTAGCGTGTATTAACTGTCGAAACAGAATCAGGACGATGGTCAAGAATGATGCGGTGTTCTTCATCTAATAAAATTGAGTTGGCAGTATCTAAACCTCTTTCAATTTCAAAAATTTTCTCAACGCCATCCCAACTGCCATTGGCGAGATAATATCCTTGCAAAGTATTCACAAACGGAAATGGAATGGGCGTGGAAGATGAGGTTAAAAAATATCCCGTTACGCCGATAAAAAAAATGAATGATAAAAACAAAACCAATGCGAAGGCACGTAACAATAAAGCAAATAAACGAAAACGAATTTCACCGACTGATGTTTGCATATTAACCTTCAAATTTATAACCAACGCCATGCACTGTGATAATTAAATTATCAGGTTCGAGTTTGCGGCGCAAGTTGCGGATGTGTGAATCAATAGCGCGTTCATAACTTTCAAATGCAACGCCATGCACTGCATTTAATAATTGATTACGAGAAAAGATACGACCCGGTTGACTCATCAACGTTGCCATGATTTCAAACTCGGTTGGCGTTAAAGAAATTTCACGCTTCTCTATCTGGACTTTGTAATGGGCTCTATCTAGTGAAACATTTTCTACGCGGATAATTTCTGCATTTGCATCACCAGCCACTCTTCTTAAAACAACTTTGACTCGCGCCACCAATTCACGCGGACTAAACGGTTTGGTGATGTAATCATCAGCACCAATTTCGAGACCAATTAATTTATCGGTTTCTTCCACACGTGCAGTTAACATGATAATGGGTACATTGCTTTCTTTGCGAATGTTGCGGCACAAATCCAAACCATCCATTTCGGGCATGCTTAAATCGGTGACGATTAAATCTGGCTTTTCATGTTTTGCAAAAGCCAAACCTTGCACGCCATCTTTTGCTGTGACAACATCATAGCCCGATGCTTTGAGATAATCTCGGCAAATTTCAAGGATTTCAGTTTCATCATCTACGAGCAGAATTTTTTTTGGCATACAACCTTTTTTACCACAAAGTGTCACAAAGGTTTTTAATTTTTTCCTTCGTGTGACTTTGTGACCCTTTGTGATTAATATTTTTATTCGTACCTTAACGCTACCATCGGATGCAAATTCGCGGCACGAAAGGCGGGATACAAACCGAAAAATACACCGATTGCTAATGCAAAGAAAAATGCTAGCAATATCGAATCGGCAGTGATGACGGAAGAAATTAATCCAGTAGCAGAGAATAAACCTGCAATGCCAACGCCGAGCAAAATTCCTATCAGACCACCCAACACACTTAATGTGACAGTTTCAATTAAGAATTGAGTCAAAATTTGATTCTTGGTTGCACCTACTGCTTTTCTTAATCCAATTTCTTTTGTCCGCTCAGTCACCGAAACCAGCATGATATTCATAATCCCAATGCCACCCACTAATAATGAAATCCCTGCTATCGCACCCAGAAATGTAGTCAGAATTTGGGTAACTGAAGTTAATGTACTTAATAAATCAGATTGGCTTAATACATTAAAATCTAATTCATCAGTAGAT
>JAEURF010000048.1:0-2347 GCA_016789205.1 Anaerolineales bacterium | reverse complement strand
CAGAATTTGGGTAACTGAAGTTAATGTACTTAATAAATCAGATTGGCTTAATACATTAAAATCTAATTCATCAGTAGATGCTAATTTATGGGAACGGCGTAATAAAAATTCAATTTGGGCTTTGACCGTATCCATATCATCAGCATTTGTGACAGAGACCGAAATGCCATTCACAATTTTTTTGTCGTTATAAGTAGCCGTGGAACCAAACAATTTGTTATAGCCTGTTTCGAGTGGGATAAAGACTGCATCATCGGCAGAACCAAACCCTGAAGAACCTTTTTCTTCCAAGACGCCAATCACTTCAAATTTGACACCTGTAATCGAAATGATTTTTCCAATGGGGTTTAATCCACCAAATAAATCTTGTGCAGTTTGTGAGCCAAGCACTGCCACCAATGCTTGCGACTTATTATCACCATCTGAAATAAATCTTCCATCTGTAACTTCATACGAATTTGTTTTTTGATAATCATCCGTAATGCCCGTCACATTGACGTTAAAACTTTCACTGCCATAATTCACTAAATAGGAAGTTTGATAACTCGGCGCGAGTGCATCTATGCTATCTGTCAATGTCCGTTCTAGTAATTGATAATCAGCATAATATAAATAGCTTTGTCCCTGCGAACCATTGCTCTGTGGACCTTGTTGCATCCTACCAGGCGATACGGTCAATAAATTTGAACCTGAACTTTGAATCTGACTCGTAATGCTAGCCGTTGCACCTTTGCCAATAGATAATAAAGCCACTACCGTTGCAACGCCAATTACAATGCCTAACATTGTAAGTATCGAACGTAGTTTATTTGCCCGCAAAGCGCGGATTGCAACTTTGAAATTTTCTGAAAATAACATCTTAATTCTCCAATCTTCTCACCACGAAGGGTCACAAAATATCACAAAGGTTTTTAATTATTTCCTTCGTGCACCTTAGTGACACTTTGTGGTTGAAAAAAATTATTCCTCTTCACGCTTCGCACCCGCCTTAAGCGGATTTTTATTCACTTCATCCGAAACAATCTTCCCATCCGAAATTTTGATAATTCGTTTGGTATGTTTTGCCACATGCGAATCATGCGTCACCAAAATTACAGTCTGACCTTGCTCCTCATGCAAACGTTGAAACAAATCCATAATCTCAACGCCTGTTTTACTATCCAATGCACCTGTGGGTTCATCGGCTAATAAAATCGCAGGTTCATTTACCAAAGCACGCGCAATCGCCACACGTTGTTGTTGACCACCCGAAAGTTCATTCGGCGCATGATGTGTTCTTTCGGCAAGCCCCACTCTTTCTAATGCTTTGAAAGCACGGTCTTGTCTTTCTTTTCCAGCAACACCTGCATACGTAAGTGGCAACATCACATTTTCTAAAGCACTCGTCCGCGCCAATAAATTAAATTGTTGAAACACAAACCCAATTTTCCTGCCGCGAATTTCAGCTAATTTTGTTTCATCCATATTTTCAACCGATACCCCATCCAAAATATAACTTCCACTCGATGGCACATCCAAACAACCGATAATAGACATCAATGTACTTTTACCAGAACCAGAAGGTCCCATAATTGAAAGCATCTCACCTTTTTCAATTGTGAAACTCGCGCCATCCAATGCACGCACTTCACTATCACCCATCTGATACACTTTTGTTAAATTTTCAGTTTGAATCATTCACCACCTCCAAACGGATTCGGCGCTGAAAAACTTGAGCCATCATTAATTTTCAATGTATCACCCAATTTCAAATCACCACTCACTGCAACATAATCATCTACAATCGCACCACTTACAATCTCAACTCGTTTTGTCGTGCCATCATTTTGAATCACCAAAACATATTCGCCTTGCGAATCATTATGAATGGTTGTAATCGGCACAGCCAATGTTGCAGTTGCATCTGTGATTTGAATCGTCACATTCGCAGTAGCACCCAATGGCAAGAAAACTTCTTCATCCACTTTATCTAAATTAACACGAACCGAATATTTGACCAGACCCGATACAACTTCACCGACAGGATTGATAGATGTCACCTGACCTGTAAATATGACGCCATTCACCGCATCTAACGTGACCTCAGCCTGATCCCCCAATTTGACATTGGCAATATCAGATTCATCCACTTGCGTTTCAACATACAACGTATTCAAATTTGCCATATTAACAGACAACTCATTTGCACTGACAGAATCGCCCACACGATTATCGACTGATAAAACTTGCCCATCAAATGGTGCAATAATATATAACGAATTGACAGTCGTTTGCGCCGCATCTACTTTTGCGCGTGCCGCCAACACTTCATTGGATTCTTCGCCTGCTAGCAATCTATCATATTCAC
>JAEURF010000047.1 GCA_016789205.1 Anaerolineales bacterium | reverse complement strand
GCTTCTTTGAGAAGTTTCAAGATGCGCCGTTTATCAAACAAGTTGCGAAACATGGGAAAATTGAAAAATTAACTTCGCAATTTCCTTCTACCACGGCGGCGCATGTCACCACGATTCACACAGGTTTACCCGTAGGAGTGAGCGGCGTGCATGAGTGGTATTACTACGAACCCTCTGTAGATTTGGTCATCGCGCCGTTATTATTTTCCAAAGCAGGTAATTTTGAACGCGAGTCGTTACGTCAATTAGGCGGGAATGCGGGCGAAGTTTTTCCGAAAGGGATTTTTTATCCTGAATTAAAAAAGATGGGCGTAGACTCTTTCAACTTTGGTATTCGTGATTACATGGCATCCACCTATTCAAAAGCCGTGATGAAAGGTTCTGAAGTGCGCGGTTTCAAAACACTGTCTGAAGCGTTAATCAATTTAGGATTCTTGCTCGAAAAACAAAGCAAACAAACGTACATTCAACTATATTTCGATAAGATTGATTCACTGGCGCATGAGTATGGTGCCACCGCTCCGCAGACCGAAGCAGAAGTGCAAACATTTTTATTAATCATGGAACATTATTTTGAGAAAATTTTCAGAGGTAAGAAAAATGTTTTATTTTTAATGACCGCTGACCACGGCATTGCAGAAGTGGATCCAAACCGAACTGTATATTTGAATAAAAGCCGCGCATTTCACGGAATAGAAAAATTTATCAAAAGCAATCGGCGCGGAGGGTTAATCGTCCCTGCGGGTTCGGCGCGCGATATGTTTTTATATATCAAAGATGATTTGTTAGATGATGCGCAAGATTTTCTTGCAAAACGATTGGAAGGCAAAGCGGATGTGGTCAAGACAGAATCTTTGATTGAGCAAGGCTACTTCGGTGCTGAAATTTCAAAACGCTTCTATGACCGTGTTGGGAATTTGGTCGTGCTATCTTATTTGAATGAAACTGTATGGTGGTATGAAAAAGATAAATTCGACATGACCTTTTACGGTCATCATGGCGGGTTGACACCGCAAGAGATGGAAACAATTTTGTATTCGTATGAAGTGTAAAAGAATTCGGAGGTCATTAAGACCTCCGAATTCTTTTATTTGAGCTTATTTATTCCCCACGTCCATGACCATACGGACTCCAATCACACAAGTTGATAAATGGTGTGGTTTTGCCTGCTTCAACAAAGAAGGATTTCATTAATCCATTAGAGTGAGTATATGCACCTTCTAAGTTATAACCGGGTGCCCAAGCATAGACGTAATATCTACCCGCCGGGACGAGTACACTATATGTAATTTGGTTTTCGACAATCGCAAATTGGATTCGCTCGCCGGTGTGTGCATTTTCTAAGTACAACGTCATCGGTGGATTAAACTCGCTGGGGTAACATAAGTTTCCGCCGACAGTTCCATGTGTCACAGCTTGGTCTTTGACTTTGATATCTACATAAAAAGCGATGTTGGCTTTGTCACCAGTGCCAAATAATGCACCAGATGGATTGCGTAACATCCAATAGCCTGTGTAAGAACCATTTGTAGATGGCGCAGTCAGTGTGACAGAAATATCTATGGTTTGACCGGGGGCAACATACGCGGGCAAACGAATGGCTGTTGTGCCGCCCATTTGTGAACCACTAGAAAATACGAGTGTGTAATCCGGCGTCCATGTGCATGTGCCGCGATTCTTCAATCTCCATACTTTGGTAAACGTTTCACCGGGCAGTAAGGTTGTGCCATCTGGAATTGTCACATCTTTAACGAAAGATGCCCAATCGCAATAGGTTGTCACTGGTGATTGTGTTGAAGTTGGAGTAACTGTTTGGGTAACAGGAGCAGGTGTCACCGTAGGTGGAAGCGGTGTTTGAGTCGGCGCGTTAAGCGTCAACGAAATCATGGTTTGAGTCACCATGGCTTGCACTGTGGCTTGCGGGTCTGGTTTTTCATTCGTTTGTAATAAAGGCATTGCCAATACACTAATTGGAAAAAGAGCCAGCACACATAATGCCATTATGCCAAAAATAATAAAGATTGTGTTTGTATTTGTTTTCATGTTTCCTCTGCTTTCAGCCCCTATGAAACGAAGTAGATGATAAAAAAGTTCCCGTACTTTAGTACTATGAAATGAGATAAAATTTATTCGATGATTCCTTCTGACATTCTTAACCCTTTGATTCTCTCTGCGTTTACAAAAGAAATTACTTGGCTAGAGGCTTCTGCGCGTCATCCATTAGATGAGTTGATTGATACGTTTTATTCAACACGGATGCGTACGCACGAAGCGCTTCAAAACTTGACCAATGAGCAGGTTTGGCATGTTTCAAATGTTCATCCGTTTTGGAGCATTAGTGAATCGATTACACATTTGATTCATACACAAGGCTTTTATCATAATAAGTTGTTAGATATTTCGACGAGTCAATTACCACACATTGTAGAAGCCGCGCGCGGGTTTGGTGAAGGCGCGAAACAAAAAGTGCCTGTTAAAGATTTAAGTATCAGTTTGAATGCGGCAACAGAGAGAATTCAAGTCATTATTGAACAAACACGCAATTCACATGACCCTGAAAAAACAGAACGTAACCCGGCATTTGGTTTATGTAATTACAGAACCTGGATTTTACTTTTGCTGGCACACGAAGTTGACCATTTACGTCAAATTGTGGCGATGAAGAGAGTCGCAAAGACGGGTGAATAAGTAATCCGTGATGAGTAAAACAAAAGACACTCACTGTTTGAGTGTCTTTTGTTTTAAATTGCTTCGTCATTGCGAGGAGGGTGTTCTTCCCGACGAAGCAATCTTCTTTACAGTGTATGAGATTGCTTCGCCGCAAAGAACAAGAACGCGGCTCGCAATGACATGAAAACTAAATATCCAAATTTCTCACGCTCTTGGCGTGGGTTTGAATAAATTTCTTGCGTGGGTCAACCGCATCGCCCATGAGCATATCGAATGTTCTATCGGCTTCAGTGGCATCATCAATGGTTACTAACAACAAAGTTCTGTTGCCGGGATTCATGGTCGTTTCCCATAATTGATCAGGATTCATTTCACCCAAACCTTTATAACGTTGTAAATTGACCTTCTCACCAAGTTCTTTAATGGCTTTATCTTTTTCTTTGTCACTATACACATACTTGACTGTGTTTTTATGAGCAATGCGATACAAAGGTGGTTGCGCAATATACAAATGACCTTCTTCAATTAACTTCGGCATATAACGGAAGAAGAAGGTTAGCAACAAAGTACGGATATGACTTCCATCTACATCAGCATCGGTCATGATGATGATGCGTCCATAACGCAAACCTTCTAAATCAAAATTATCACCAATGCCTGTGCCAAGCGCAGAGATTAATGCTTTAACTTCATTGTTACCTAAAATTTTATCTAAGCGCGCGCGTTCGGTGTTTAAGATTTTTCCACGCAATGGCAAAATCGCTTGGAAGTGACGGTCACGACCTTGTTTGGCAGAACCACCTGCCGAGTCACCTTCTACGATATACAATTCTGTTTTGGATGTATCACGCTCTGAACAATCTGCTAACTTACCGGGCAAAGTTAATGATTCAAGTGCTGATTTGCGAATGACGAGGTCACGCGCTTTACGCGCCGCATCTCTCGCACGGGCAGAGGTGAGACACTTCGCTACAATTGCTCTTGCCGCCTGCGGATTTTCTTCTAAGAATGTACTGAAGCCTTCAGCCACTGCTTGCGTGACGTGAGTCTGCACTTCAGGATTCATCAACTTAACTTTGGTCTGTGACTCAAATTGTGGGTTCGGATGTTTGACAGAGACGATGGCGGTTAAGCCTTCGCGTGTATCGTCACCGGAGAAGTTAGGGTCAGCATCTTTCAATAAACCATTTTTACGAGCATAGTCATTGATAACGCGGGTGAGCGAAGAACGAAGTCCAGTAAGATGCGTACCACCATCAATGGTATTAATCGTGTTGGCGAATGAATACACTGATTCTGTATAAGCATCTGTGTATTGAATCGAGGCTTCAATGCCGATGCCTTCCATTTCTTTTTCAACATACACGACAGGATGTAAATTTTCGCGGTTGCGATTCAAATAACGTACAAATGAAGTCAGGCCGCCTTCAAAATAGAAAGTCATCTCGCGTTCGGCACGTTCATCCACAAACTTGATGGTCACGCCACGTGTGACGAATGCCATTTCACGAAAGCGTTGTACGAGTGTGTCAAAACGATAATCAATATCTTCGGTAAAGATTTGTTTGTCAAACTTGAAGGTTTGTTTGGTGCCGTTTTCGTCTTTTTCAGTTTTACCAATTTGTTTAATTTTGCCTTGCGGAACTCCACGTTTGTATTCTTGCTTCCACAATTTGCCATCGCGTTTGATTTCGGTCGTCATCCATTCAGATAACGCATTGACAGCACTAATACCTACGCCATGTAAACCACCGGAGACTTTATATCCACCACCACCGAATTTACCACCCGCACCAATCACAGTCATAACGACATCAACTGTTTCCATTGGTTTGCCATTGGCATCTTTTTTAGATGGATGTGGACCAACAGGAATACCACGCCCATTATCTTCAACGGTCACACTGCTATCAGAATGAATGGTGATATTGATAGATGTACAAAAACCAGCGAGCGCTTCATCTATGGAGTTATCTACAACTTCATATACAAGGTGATGTAACGCTTTGATATCTGTACCACCCACATACATACCTGGGCGTTTGCGGACGTGTTCAATGCCTTCTAACGCTTGAATGGAACCGACATCATAATTATTTTTCTTTTCTGCCATATTAACCTCTACTACTTACTCTTACTAAATTATTTTAGTTCACAGAGACCTTTGAGAAAAACCTCAGAGAACTCTGTGGTCTCTGTGGCTAGATTATCTCAAGCCTGCTTTGCAAGCGGACGTAATTTTTCTAACACGGTTTGAAGCCAAGTTGTCATATCACGATAATAAATAAAACTGCCAGCCAACAAGGCTGTGGTGACGAAGGAATGCCCAAAAATTGCCAGCAACGTTAACCACGATGATTCAGGTGGAATCCGCCATAAAACATTTAATCCGTACGAAAGCAAAAATACGGTCAAAACGAACATACTGCTATTCGGTAATGTAAAGCGTGTTAATTGGATACTGCTTCCGATGGCTGTAAATATATTTTGTTTTTTGACAAAGACACCATGCGGTAAAAAGAAAATCGGCACAATAAACCACATCGAAACGAAGCTCAGCACCAAAATCACCAAACTAGTAATAATAATATTTTGTGATGATAAAAATAACAAAATCAACGAAAGGATTGGAGCAAAAATCATTAACAAAATCGTGCAGAAAATTGAAATTAAAATGGTTTGTAAGATGGCATTGAAAACAGAAACCACGCCGTTTTCACTTGGAACTGCAACCCAAGCCACACTTCGAAAATATAATGCACCACCAAGCCAACCAAGAAATGTCAGCCCAAAAAATGCAAAAAACAAAATCCAGCCGTTGGCTTGCCAAGCGATCGGCTCACCTAAAGGTGTAGGCAAAAGTTGACGCGAGAGTGGCAGGCTGGAAATCCCGATAGGAAGCGTGCGGAAGAGCCAAAATAAATTGAAAGCAGGCAATGCTGTGTCATAAGCAGTAATCACCCGTTGAATTTCTTCGGCTGGAATTCCGCCATTTTGCCAAATCCTAATCATGTCATCTTTAAAAGAATCAAACAAAACATTGATGCGTAAACGCGGACCCAGCCAAAAAAATAAATTCAAAAAAAGAGGTAAAAGAATGGCTGTAATGTGCGAAGCAATCGAGTCAAAGCCTGCTCGAATTGAACTAATAATGCCCGGCGGCGGGGGCAGGTTTTCTAATCGTGTAACTTCCATAACCAGTTGATTCTACCATATCCATTACGGTACAATCTTATGTATGCAAGAAAAAAATTTAGACTATCCCTCTCCAGACCGCATGGGGATGTTGACCGCATCCGTTTTGCTGGCATTTGCGCTGACGCGTTTGATTCAAACGCCGCGCCTCATTCTCAGCCTCGACCTGCCGGGATTCTATTTTGCATTTCCCCTCACCCTAAGCACATTTATGACGCTTTTTGCGGCAGTGTTAACTGCCGCCGGCATGGATTGGTTAATTCGTGACCATCCCGCTTTTGCAAAAAGGTCAACCCGTGAAAACATTATGCTCCCCACACTGACGACGTTTGTGCTTGGCGCATCATTGGCAGTTTTGTTTGAAAGCCCAACCTGGTGGGTCGGAATTTTATTCGGCGCGATTTTGCTCGCGATTGTATTCACAGCGGAATATGTGACGATTAATCCTTCAGCATCTGCGTATGCGTTGGCACGCGCCGCACTGACCGCTTTGGCATACGCATTATTTTTGATTTTGGTCACATCGCTGAGATTTTCCGGTGTGCGTTTATTTTTGTTAATCCCTGCAATTTTTATTGTGGCAGGATTAATCAGCTTACGCATTTTGCATCTTGATGGCACCGACCGTTGGGACTTCCCTTGGGCAATTGGCATCGGAATTGTATGCACCCAAATTGCCGCAGGTTTGCATTATTGGACTCTTGAACCTGTACAATTTGGTTTGGCACTCACAGGTCCGCTTTACGCATTAACTGTTTTATCTGCTAGCCTCACGGAAAATATTCCCCTACGCCGGGCTGTGGTAGGACCGATTATTATTATTGTGGTTTCGTGGGTTTCAGTGATTTTTCTGTAAAGAATCTTTTCAAACTTTATTAGCTACGGATTTTAAAAAGATTTGTGTGAATCCGTGAAATCTGTGGCTAGATTTATTAATTGATGTAACCATCCCTATATTCAAGTGTTTTTATTGTCACTACTAAAATTGCGTCGTCTTTGGTCTAGACCAACTGACTCGCAATGACATAATCTCTCGGAGGATATTTGAATGCAACTCATCATAGACCTTGTGCTTATCTTGTTAGCGTATGTGCTTGGCTCGATTCCATTTGGTTTGCTAATTGTTAAACTCAAGACGGGCAAAGATATCCGCGAAGTAGAAAGCGGCAGAACAGGCGGGACGAATGCAATGCGTGCGGCAGGGTTTTGGGCAGGGTTTGGGACGGCGATGCTTGATATCTTAAAAGGCGCTGTGGCTGTATGGATAGCACAAGCCTTCACAACTGATTCATGGGCACACATGCTCTCCGCAATTGCCCCAATTATTGGTCACAACTATTCTATCTTTTTGCCAGAACGTGATGAAGACGGAAAATTGATTCGCTTGCGCGGTGGAGCAGGCGGTGCGCCAGCAGTCGGCGGCGCAATGGGATTATGGCCCGCTTCAGTTTTGATTATTCTCCCCTTAGGTATGTTGACATTCTTCACCATCGGCATCGCTTCTGTGACAACCATGGCAGTGGCATTATTCGCCATCATTGTCTTCGCCTTTCAAGCCTCACAAGGAAACTTGCCGTGGGATTATGTTTGGTATGGTGTAGGCGCAGAGTTATTATTGATTTGGGCATTACGACCGAATTTGAAAAAACTATTTGCGGGCGAAGAGCGCGTGGTCAAATATAGTTTGCATGGATGGTTAAGGGCGAGGAAAGAAGCGAAAGAGCAGAATTGAATAGGGGATAGTAAATAGTATTGGTAATTGAAAAGAGACTGTGCATCACAGTCTCTTTTTTTATTAATTCATAAAATCATTCGGATTGACACTAATGATTTGGCAAAGTTCAGGAAAGGCTTCCAATCTTTTCGCTTTATCTGGTGGATTGAAACTAAAAATAATCTTTTGATTATTATCAAATTCAGACTCAGCCTTGCCATATAAAAATAATGCCATCGCAGCGCAATGCGTGCGGGTGACATCAGGTCCATGCAAGGCGCACCAAATTAATTTTTGTTTTACTTTTTCAGTTGGATACTCTTTTGCCAAAGCGAGAGCTTGAACAAGTCCGCCACCAACTTTTACGATAGGCAATGTCTTCAACAATACTTCTTCAACACGGTCAATGATGTTCTTCTCTTTGAGAAATTTCGCCGCAAAGATTCTCACTTCAAGATTTGGACTCTCCAAACATTTTTTGACCGCCTCCAACGCAGTAGACGTATTGATTGCCGCAAGCGCTGTGACATCTCGCCAATCTTTATCTTTTCTAGGGATTAATATAGATTCAACTTGTTTTAGTTCTTCTGCATTTAATTCTTTGAGTACATTCAAATCATATCCATCCCCATTGTGATACTTGGCATAATCAATTTCCATACTTTTGATAAATTTTTCTACATTGGGGCTATTCTTCTTGCCAAAAAGATTTTTGAACATGGTGTGCTCCTAAAGTTCAATTTACTTAATTCATATACTTCTTTTAGATAGCAATTTTATCAATTCTTCTTTATCTATAACCTTATCGTACATTTCTTTTCTAATTTCTTTACTTTTCATGTCATTAATTATCCGATTAAGAAAATTGCTGAAGTCAGGATTAATACTTGATAATTTATTTACAGTTTCCCAATCAATAAAATCTTTAGAATTTGCAGGCAAAATAATATCTGATGAATCTGGGTCATCAACATCAAGTTGTATTACACCAATCCCAAAAGATGTTGAAAGTCTTTTCAATTCATTTCGGAAATCATCATCTGTATCTATATTAGCAGCAACAAGATAGCCTTCGTTCGCCCAAGAAGAATTTGATACTGCTTGAAAGAAAGACTCGCGAATATTTGAAATAGATAATTCTCGCTTAAGTTCAAAAGAAAATAATCTTACTGATGTATTACCCATTAAAGTACTAACTTCAACAACTTCCCCTTTCCAATCTTTATATGGGAAATAGCATCCGACAATATCAGGATGAACCCATTCTCCAAATCCTTTTTTATCTGATTTACTATGGTTGATAGTTTTCAAATAGGCTTTCAAATAATAAAAGCCATAATAAACCATAAGTGAATGTAAATCTTTTTCAAGAAATCCAATTTTTGAGGTTGCAATTTTTGGCGTTTTAGTAGTCTCTGGAATTACTCCGCCTAATGTATCTATCTGATTTTTTAAAATAAATCGTTTTGGTCTAGCCCCAAGAGGAACAAATTCAGTTGACGGATTATCTCGAACATCCACATAAATCAATGCACCCAATGTTGCCCAAGGAGTTTTACCTTTAGATGATAGTATTTTGTCATACCCTTTATTAACAGCAATAAACCATATTTCAGATGCAGACAATGGTTGCTTTTCTTCTTCAAGGACTCTTTCCGCCATTTCTAAAAATGTAATTGACATATTTTTATCCTCATCACTTAAGAATAATTATACAACTCAAGCCAACTGCCTACTTTCCACTCACTATCCCCTATTCACTTCAAACTATATCTCTTCCTAATCTCGGGCAAAAAATAATCATCAAAGAAACGATCCACATCATAATCCGGTGACCAGTTCCAGTCTTTGCGAGCAAGAGAGTCATCTACATCTTGGGG
>JAEURF010000046.1 GCA_016789205.1 Anaerolineales bacterium | reverse complement strand
GTCAGAGAAGACGTAATCTCCACGACCCATCAATGTTGAAATGACAGTTAAGTTAGTCACATATCCAGAAGTGTATGTAATTGCAGATTCGGTATGTTTGAAATTTGCAATCGTTTCTTCGAGTTCATTATGTAAAGTGAGTGTGCCTGCCAAAGTTCGCACACCATTTGTGCCTGTGCCCCATTGGTCAACGGCTTTTTTGGCGGCTTCGTTAATGCGTGGGTGATTGACCAAGCCTAAATAAGAATAAGAAGCGTACATGCCCATAATCCGCCCTTTGACGCGCACTTTCGCGCCTTCCAAAATTTCTTCCACAGGTTGGTTATAGAAATAATAATCGTGGTCTTTCATCATTTGCACGCGTTGACGTAACGCTTCAATACGGCGAGTGGCGCCGTTATCGGTGTTGTGAATATCCATGTAATGTTCCTCCGAACGAGATTGGGGTAAGTTTAGTCTAGGGGAATGTTTCTGTCTAGTTGGATTTGTTAGGGCTTATTTTGCTCAACAAATAAGAATATATTAACAAACCTGTAAAGCCACTTAACTGAAATGAAAGTAAAAAAACGAGTAATCACTATTAGAATATTCAAAAATTTTTACCTCAAAGAGGGAAAGTTGCATGAAAAAGTTCATAGAAAGTATTCTTCATCCCACCAAAGTATTTATTGCTATTCTTGTCGTTGTCATTATTTGGTTTGTACCCATCGCCTTTCCACCGAATACAGCCGAACAAACACCACTACAACAATCACTACCTGTTTTGAAAGTCTTTGCATCTAGCGCCGATGCTTGCCCATTTGCTTGCGTGAAATGCACAGCATGGGACCCAGATGCTTGGCCCAAGAATTGTTTAGAATATGTTTGTTTAGCAGATTGTGAAGAAGAATTACCGCCACCAACCCAACCACCAACAATTACACATGTATTAACTTGTGCAAGTAATGGAAATAATGGTTGGTGCAAAGGTAATTTGAGTTTAGACCTAACCGCCAGTGACCCACAAAATGCACAAGTGATTATCAGTGGAATAGTAAATGGAGTCAATTTTGCTTGCCCAACTGGAAATACCACTTGCTCGATTCCACTTTCTGATGGTCAAGGAAATATTACTTATCGAGTCAATTCTTCGACTGGACTTTCTGATTCAGACAGCACAACTTATAAAAAGGATTCTACGACCCCACAAATTAATGGAAGTGTTTCAGGTGCAAGTGGATTAAATAACTGGTACACGAGTGAAACTACTCTTTCAGCAACTTCTACTGATTCAACCTCTGGCATTTCAACTTTTGAAGTGAATGTAAATAACACAGGTTATGTAAGTTATGCAGAAACTACTTTTACTAATGGTATTCACACGATTCAATATCGCGCTACAGACAACGCAGGTAATGTCACTGAAACAGCGGTTCAAGAAATCAAAGTAGATACAATAACTCCAATAATTAATATTTCTACCACAGGTACACTTGGCTTAAACAACTGGTATGTTTCAAATTTAACTATGAATGCTAGTTCATCCGATATAACGTCTGGCATTTCAGCCTTTGAAATGAATGTAGATAACACAAGTTGGGTAAATTATGCAGAAACCACATTGATTGATGGAATTTATACAATTCAATATCGAGCCACCGATAATGCAGGAAATACATACACAACCACACAACAAGAAATTAAGGTAGATACAACTACACCAAGTTTGAGTCTTTCTACCACTGGTACAAGGGGTCAGAATGATTGGTACACTTCTCAAACAAGTGTGACACCAACAAGCATAGATTCAGGTTCTGGGGTTGTTTCAATAGAATACAAACTTAACAATGAGTCATTTAATCTTTATACCTCTCCTTTACAATTTATAGATGGAATCCATACGTATCAATTCAAAATTACAGATAATGCTGGCAACATTACAACCACACCATCCTTAACCCTAAAAGTGGATACAATTGCTCCAGTAGTAGACATGGACGATGAAATTAATTTAGGTGATAAGTTATATTACGAACTTCAAGATAATGGTAGTGGCTTGTGGATTAATCGAACGGTCATTGAGGATGAGGATGAGAAGTTTAAAAAGGTTGTTTGGTTAGAAGAAATTTCTGGATACAAAGTAGAAAGTGATATTCTGTGGGATGGCAAATTCAAAGATGGCACAACCGCACCTGTAGGTGAATACTTTATTACTTTGAAAATCGCAGACCAAGCAGGCAATGAGACCTTCCGCACAACTGCTGTAACAATCAATCCATTAAGTTTCTTACTACCAATTACACCATTCATACCTCCAACTACAAATACAGAGATAACGAGTAATGAGTTACTGAGTGATGAACAAGAACAAAGTTTTGGAAATGAACATAATGGCAACTTATCAACCGAAACCAGCTCTACAAATGTAGGTGGAGAGACTATCTTTGCAAATGCGATTGCACAAGCAGGCATACTCACTTCATTTACTTCTGGCAATGAAAATACAAGCACGCCAATCACAAATACCGATATTCTGTGGGGAGCGATGGCGACTGCAGTCCTAGGTGCAACGCTTGCGGAATGGCAGAGAAAACGCGAAGAAGAGCAAGCCAGACAAAGAGAAGCAGATAGAATCGCACAAATGGAGAAAAACGCGGAACGCAAAGCAGAACAAGCTCGGCTTGATTATTTGAATGCAGCTTATCAGGCTAAGTTAGATAGGGAAAAAGCAAAACAAAATGCTGTTGCATCCGCAAGGTGGAATGGAATTGCGAAGATAGAAGAAGCGAAGCAAGAAGCCAAGAAAATTGCAAGCCAAAATACTTTTAATCACTTGATGAATGAGCATAAAGATCAGAAAAGTGTGTATGTTAGCAAGGTTAATGCGGGTGGATCTAAGCCGCTGTATGCGCCAGCTAAACAAGACCCAAATCCGCCAATCTGGTTAAATAATTTAACTTCATTTACTAATGAACATCTCATTCAACCAATCAAGAATAACATAATAACGCCTACAATAAATCTTCTTAACGAAAGCTTGGTCAAACCTGCAAAAAATATTTTTATTAATCCCGTAATCAATGTTTACGAACAAGCAAAAACGACAGTTCAAAATATTGCAACAAATGTTACGGAAAGAATAGAGGGTGCAAAAACTTGGGCAACTAGCTATTACAATTCTTTGCCTCCATCTTTCTCAGATAAACTTTACCTTATTGCACGAGATACAGCTATCTACACAGTCACAAATGCTGCTGAGTGGCTTCACCAAAATGTATATGTGCCAGTTACAAATTATGCTGTATCTCATCCAGATGTGGCTGAAAAAGCAACAGACCTTATTAATAATGTCTTAAATATTGTTAGACCCAATTTTCTCGATAAAGTTGTAGATACTAACCCGCAAACAATGAGTTGGGTGGATTTAGGAATGACATGGTTGTTTGAATTAGGTGATCAAGAAAAAATAGTTTTTGATTCAAATTCAAGATTAACCCAAGACATTGTAAAACTTGCATTTATTGAAAATGTCAAACAGGCGGCGATTGATAAGATAACTGACGGGAATTTGGAAAATGTAAAAGATGAATGTATATCTTCAGATACACCACAAGGACAGTATCCAATATGTAAAACGAATAACTTTGGTGTTGTAGAATTTTTACGCAGTTTGAGTTTAGATAAAATAATGCAAGGGGATTTGTCTGAAGAGTATTTGGGTAGCTATAAAATCACCATAAATGTAGAGCCAATTGGTGATGATAAATACATTTTTCATTATCAAATAGACAACTCATCCACATGGGATTCGGCAACACGTTTTCGGCTTGATAATGATGGGAATGGCTCGAATGATGGCATTATTCCCGATACATCAGAACGTGAAATTGGCATTGAACTGGGTGGTAAATTAGATCAATCATTTGAATGGTCAGAAGAAGTGACTATTCCTACTGGAAATTAATAGGGTAGATGATGAAATATTTAGTTACCTGCTTATTAGTCTTATTTATAATAATTGTTTTATTTTGTTGTATTGTGCCTAGTACATATAGTAGTATTGTCTACCGCAATGCTGAAACTGAATATGGGAAAAACTTCAATTCGCAAAGAGTGCAAATGGGTATTCCAATTATTCCAGAGAGCTGGGAAATACACAGTGTAAACAGTGGAATTACTTGGGGGTATGAACAATTTTCTGAGTTGGGAGATCCGCCATATCCGCGCTATTCGCAAAAGCAGATTGTCATCGTAGATGAAAACACAATTAGAGAAACAGATCGTTACGATGGTTCAAGAGAAGAAGTTCGTTCCGATGGGGATCGTATTCGAGACGAAATAGATATTACTTGTGTATATTCACCAATTGACTTAAAGATTGAATGCAATGCTTACTATTCTACATTTGAAGGTAGCAGTGACATATCTCGTGAAGAAGCCATCGAAATACTTAGAGAATGGGGTATTAAGTATCCTTAATATGGAGGAAGTTTCAATGAAAAAATATTCTAAATTGCTTCTTTTGTTACTTGCAATAACAACCTTAGTATCTTTATGGAAATTTCCTACTGGTACTCCTATCTTAGGAATTTCATTACTACTATTTAGTCTAACAATAGCATTGCATGGTATTGTCGAGAAATACAAGAATACCGAAAACTCAAGGATTAAAATTGCCAAAGATGTTTTGATATTTACAACCTCCTTCCTACTTATTAGTTTTCTTGGCGGTGTAGCAGGATTGCTAACCAATCATTATGTCAGCGTTTCCTTTGGAACAATGGCTGGTTTTGTTTGTGCCATGCTAGCAGGGATTATTGTAGGTTATTGCGTCAGATGGGGAACAGGGAAATTAATAAGATAATTTCACCCAACCAGTTTCCTCAACCCAGCTTCATCGACAATTTTTACGCCTAAAGATTTTGCCTTATCAAATTTTGAACCTGGATTTTCACCAAGCACTAAATAACTTGTTTTCTTGCTGACGCTATCGGTTACCTTGCCGCCGTTGCTTTCAATAAATTCTTTGGCATCGTCACGCGAAAAATTCGGCAACGTGCCTGTGACCACAAACGTCAAACCTGATAATTTACCATCCTGCTTTCTGCCTTCTGACTTTTGCATCTGCGGGTCAACCCCTGCGGCTTTTAATTTCTTCAACACTTTTTGGTTAGCAGGTCTTGCAAACCAATCCACAATTGATTCGGCGATGTTCGGTCCCAAGCCTTCGATTTGTTGTAAATCATTTAAGTTGGCTTTTGATAATGCAGATACATTTCCAAACGCGCGCGCTAAATCACCCGCCATGACTTCACCCACACCATGAATTCCCAATGCGGCGATGAAACGATTCAAACTCTGACTTTTTGCTTGTTCAATCGCCCCTAACAGATTATCTGCCTTCTTCTCTGCGAAACCTTCAAGTTTTAGCAAATCAGATTTTTTCAATGTAAATAAATCCGCCACATCTTTGACCAAGCCTGATTCAATTAATTGCTCAACGATTTTAATTCCAAGCCCAACAATATCCATTGCTCCGCGTGATACGAAATGTTCAATATTTCTTATCAGTTGAGCAGGGCAAGCCGTGTTGACACAATACCACGCCACTTCACCTTCAATATGTTCTACGGCTTGGTCACAAGCTGGGCATTTTTGTGGAGGTTTGTATTTTTTCTCTTTGCCTTTGCGTGCATCCACTACTGGACCAATTACATACGGAATGACTTCACCGGCACGTTTGAGTAAAACTCTATCTCCCACGCGAATATCTTTTTCAGCGATGTAATCAAAGTTATGTAAAGTAGCTCGTTCAACAATCACACCGCCAATTTCAACAGGTTCAAGAATCGCATACGGAGTTAACACACCAGTTCTACCTACAGCAACGCCAATATCATTTAATGTCGTGGTCACTTCACGGGCTGGGAATTTATATGCAATTGCTCCACGCGGGTCTTTGCCAACGAAACCTAAATCATTTGCTAAATTCAAATCATCAATTTTGATGACCATACCATCGGCTTCATAAGGCAATTGGTCACGACCTTTGTCCCAAGTTTCGGTGTATTCAATTGCTTTTTCTAAATCGTTAAATCTTTTTGGCACATCCGAAACTGGAAAACCTAATGCTTTCAGATATTCTAAAATTTCCCATTGTGAAGTTGGAATTTTGCCACCTTCTGCATGAACAATTTGATAGACCAACAATGTAATCGGGCGTGATGCAGTTAGTTCAGGGTCAAGTTGACGAAGTGAACCTGCGGCGGTATTTCGTGGATTTTGATACGTCCGTTCGCCCGCTTCTTCCAACTTTTTATTTAACGCTTCAAATTCTTTGATGGGGATAAATGCTTCACCGCGGACAACTAAGTACGACGGTGGACGGATGACGGTGGACGGTTTTTCGGTCTTCGGTCTTCGGTCTTCGGTCTGAATAGGAATCTTCAATGGAATTGCGCGAACTGTTCTTAAATTACTCGTAATATCTTCCCCAATTTCACCATCTCCACGAGTGGCACCTTGTACAAATAATCCATCTCTATAATGCAAAACGACAGATAATCCGTCTATCTTTGGTTCAACCACGAATTTTGCTTTTTCAACACGGTCATCTATTTTTTTGATTCGTTCGAGCCATGCACGAGCATCGTCTGCACCGAAGGCGTTGGCTAGACTCAAAATGGGTGAGGGGTGGCGAACTTTTGAAAAACGGTCAGCAGGTTTCCCTCCAGCGCGAAGCGTAGGTGAATCAGGTGTAATCCAATCTGGATGTTCGGCTTCAATCTTTTTTAATTCGTTTAAAAGTTTATCAAATTCCAAATCGCTGATGATGGGTTTATCCAAGACGTGATAGCGATGATTGTGAAAATTGATTTGCTCTTTGAGTTCTTGATAACGGGAGAGGAGTTTATCTGCCATGTGCAAATTATAGCCGAAATAAAAAACGTCCCGCAGGTTTAAGCACAAGAATAAAATCTTGACAACAAACCTGCGGGACGGTATGTTTTATTTAATCTATTTTTTTCCAAATATCTGATGGCGGGCGAGAAAGAGGACGGGTTGACCCTGAAAGATGAGCAAGATAAAAAGTTTCTTTTTCGTTTGAGTAAGAAGCAATTTCAAACAGTTTTCGTTTTACTAACGCATCGGCAATATTTTTTGTTTCTTCGCGGGTGAATGTAAGTTTTTCAGTAAACTCTGTCAGGCTAAAACGCCCTAACCTGACCATTGCATTTACAGCGGAACGCAAGGGTTCTGAAAAAGCAAGGATATCTGAGGGCATTAGGTCGGTCTGACCAGATTGGATTTGTTTTAGTGCAAGTTCGTATGGCGAAAGACTCATCTTGTCCTCCTTTTTGCCAGTGAAGAACTCCTTAATCTTTTTCAAGAATATCATTTTATATAAACCGTCCCGCAGGTTAAGTTTGATTAACAAAATTTTTTAAGTAAACCTGCGGGACGTTTCTCAGCATACAACTTACTTAACTTGGTCTACTAAACTACGTAATCCTTTTGTTACGGGGTGGTCAGGGAAGCGGATGGAGAAAATCCCTGAACTGGCTAACACCATCATTTCATCAGAATGGGGAAGCACAGCCCCGACGGTTGCATCATACGTTTGTTCAACGCGGGTGCGTACATCGTCAAAATCAAATGTGGTCGGTGTTTTGTTGACGAGCATGACCATCTTCGGCACATCTAATTTTTTAGCAACATCAACGGTTACGGCAGTACCTTGATAATCTTGCGAGTCAGGGCGCAGGATGATAATCAATGCGTTTGAAATAGCAATCGAAAGCAATGTTTCTTCATTGAGTCCCGGATGTGTATCAATCAACAAATAATCTAACTTCATTTTATCAACCACATCACGGAAGCCGTCATTCAACAAACCGACATCATAGCCTTCACGCAAAATGCGTGCAATTTCGCCGGGCTTGATGCTGGATGGGATTAAGAAAATCTGCCCTTTGATTTCGCCTCCCACGTGACCTGTGACATCGTGTGCGGCTTCTTCAATCGTGCATTTACCCCACAAATAATCGTTCAGAGAATGCACCATTTCTGATTCATCTAAATTAAAAAGTACATGAATACCGGGTGACGCAATATCTGTATCTACCACACCAACCCGTGCGCCGTCCATAGCCAAAAGCGCGGCAATATTAGCAGTCGTATTCGACTTACCCGTGCCGCCGCGAAATGAGTGAACTGAAATGATTTTGGACATGCTCTCGCTCCAATTTTTTGATAATCTGCCTTAAAATGTAATTGAATTATAGCCTAACTAACCTGAAAGTCAATTCCCCGCTTTTCTATGTTATAAATTGTTTTCAAGATTGAAAAGAGAGATTAACAACCCATTTAACCCTATGTCAACGACCAAATATATGGAAAACACATCTAACCCGCTCAGCACGGAAGCCAGTGACGAAACCTTAATTGGACAATTCAAAGCAGGCAAAACCGAAGCGTTCGACTTCCTCTATCACCGTCACCTTCCGAGTGTCTATAAACGGGTGCGATATGTAGTTCCCGAAAACGATGTTGAAGATGTCACCCAAGAAATCTTCATTGCGGCAATCAAGTCGCTCCCGTCGTTTCGAGGCGATTCACAATTCAGCACTTGGTTGCGCACACTCACCAATCATAAAGTAGCTGAATTTTACCGAAAGCGTACACGCAAGCAAGAACCCATGCTCGCCCCGCTTTCCGATGCAAATGCCAAAATCACAGGCAACACATCGAAAACAATGGAAGAGAGAGTTTACTTGCAACGTGCACTTCACGAACTGCCTGAAAATTATCGAGAAGTCCTTCTGCTAAGGTTTGCAGAAGATTTGCAATTTAATGAAATCGCAAGCCTGACCAACCAAAACCTCGAAGCCACCAAATCCCTCTTTCGTCGAGCCGTCGCCGCCCTTCGGGCTCATTTGGATAAATAACATGAATGACATTGACAAAGACAACCACATCGCCGACTTCGTAGATGGAAAAACCGCTTCTTCACCTGACCCAGAACTGGTTCAGCTCGAAGAAACGATTCTACGCCTCAAAAGTACCTTGCCCTCTGACGCACCCGATATAGCAAAAAGCAAACAAATGCTAGTGCGCCTCAAAGCCCGCATGAAACGTGAAGAAGAAACAAAAAAGATACCTTTTTGGAAAAAACTATTCAACTTTCAAGCGAACCCACAAGTCGGCATGATTTTAGCAGTCGCAATGATTTTGATAATCGCAATCATCACCGTTCCATCGTTAGAGATTGGCGGCAGTAGCAATCCAGTCACAGGCACAGCGAATAACTCTACTAGCCTCTTAATCGGTGGTGGATTAATTGGCATTCTCCTACTCGTTTACTGGATTTTCCGAAAAAAATAAAAATTCGATTGCGCTATATTTAAAAAAACTATAGATGGAATAAAAAAGAAAGGATATAAAATGAACAACTTGCAACATAAAAATTCTTGGGGGAGAACTTTATTTATTTTCATCGCACTTAT
>JAEURF010000045.1 GCA_016789205.1 Anaerolineales bacterium | reverse complement strand
CTCACATCGGCGAAGGTGAGAAAGCGATTTATAAAGTCAATTTACGCAAAAAGACCGGCAGTACACTGGCTTCTGGAATATGGTCAAGTTTGGATTCGAAATTAAAAGGAAAAAAATGAGGTCACACTTTTCATGTGACTCAATAAATTAATACAAGCACGTCACGTTAAAAACGTAACCTACAGACTCGATTATTTTTTCCCCTTTTGCCCTTTCAATTCATACAAAACCATTGGTGATTTTTTCCCCTTTAGTGAAACTTCTCCCAAAGATTCAATTTCATATTTTGATTCAATCGCATCTTTCACTTTTTCAGAAATAATAATTTGATTCTTTTGGGCATAGTTCATTAAGCGTGCCGCCGTGTTAACGGTATCTCCCAAAACATTGTATTCACGTCGTCCACGCGGCTCACCAATTTCAGCCACGAACGTCGGACCGACATTAATTCCAATTTGGCAATATACCTCTGTTGGGATTGTTCCAATTGTAGGGGCTTTGGTATTTTGCACAATTTCACGAATTGCAATCGCCGCCGCCGCCGCACGGATTTCATTATTCGTGTGTGCATTTGGCACGCCAAAATACACAACAATATCTGAACCTGAAAGATGATAGGTCACTTTTTTTAGTACACCGCCACGCGCCTCTACCGCCGCATTGATTAATGAAAATGCGCGTGAAAAACTTAACGCTAATTTTCTTTCTTCACCCGGCAATGCCCGGTCTGCAGATTCTGGTAGACCGACAAATTGAATAAACATAATCGTCGGTTCTGGAAAATCAGGTGGAATTCTACGGTCTGCCGCGCTTTCTACTAATAAAGAAAGAATTGGGTCAGGAATAAAACTTGCAATGGGTTCAATATCATCTAGTAAAGAAATAATTTGTTGTAAAACAATACTTTTATCTTTTTCAATCACGATGTTACTTGCCATACGTCGTCGCAAAGGTGTAAGTTCATATTCACCCAATTGTTCGTGAGTCAAGTCATCAATAACTAGATGATAGCCTTCATTTCCATCTTCAAAGCGAAAAAGATGCTTGACCTGTTCATATGCCTTTTCAGATAAATTGACCCGTTCATTGCGCCCATTACTTTCTGTTAACTTGGCTTGTTGTACATCTTTACCAAGTAGCACATGTTCCATACGGCGTGGCGTGCCAATATCAGCGGTTAAGAATTTGCCATTATGAATCCCAATCCGCATTTTCAAATTGACAACGCCCGATGGTGTTTCAATTTCAGCAAATTCTTTCATGGCTCTTTGCATGCGCAATGCGGCGCGCACTGCTCGTGGTGTATCGTCATTTCTTTCTGTTTTGGCAAAAACTGCTAAAAGGGCGTCACCTGTAAATTCAACTAGTTCTCCGCCCGAAACACTAATGATTGAAATCATGCTGGAAAAATATTTTGTTAAATGCTTAAGTAGATTTTCTGCGCCTTCTTCCCCTTTTGAGGCGTTGGCTTCCATTAACTTCGTGAACCCCGCTAAATCGGTGAACATCATCGTGCCGTATTGCCATTCTGTTTTTACATCACCCGGTTTAAGTTTTTTAATGTCAATTTGCTTTGAGGTGTAATCATGTACGTTTCGTTGTAAAGTACGCAAGTGTTTATGCACTTCGAGCATAATATCTACAGACGGATTGCCCCACATGGCAACATACATTTCTGCGGGGAGTAAATATCTTAAGCGACTTTCAATGATAGTAAGTGGCGATTCGGGGAGCATAAATCAAATTATACATGAAAGAGAAACTTGAATGATTTATTGATTCGTCCAAATGGCTTCGCCGTCGTACCCAGAAAATGTTGTGATTTGTGTAAATTCATTGGTGGGAATGAGTGCTGAGAAAAGTTCCATATCCCCGTTGTATTGAGCTTGAAAGACTAAGCGTAATCCATCGCTTGAAAAATCGGGTAAGCCGTGTGGTTCAATGCCTGGCGCAGAAATTTGTTGTGTAGTGCCATCAAAAATGTTAAATAAATGAACGGCTGTGTTTCCAGTAGATGCAAGCCAAGCGCCATCTGGTGACCATGTGAGTGGGCTGTATAGTGCTGGGGAGGAAGTAAGACAACGTAAATTTAATCCATCACGCGCAATTAGACACAAATTCGAAAGGTCGCCGGAAAATGTTTGGAAGGCGATTGTGCGTCCATCTGGCGACCAAGCCGGGGCGTTGTCTGGGGCGGGGTTTGTCGTCAAAGTGAAAATGTTGCCGGAGGTGTTGGTCAATAAAATATCTGCGTTGCCGAAGCGGTTGCTGACAAATACAATTTCGTTTGAGGTTGGTGACCAGACTGGATTGCTATCTCCAGCGGGGTCATTGGTGAGGCGATATTGATTGGAGCCATCTATGTTGGTGATATAAATTTCAAAATTGCCATCTCGGAATGATTCAAATGCTAGTTGTCTGCCATCTGGTGACCAAGTTGGTGATGAATCTTTTTCTGGCGCATTGGTCACTTGGGTAACAGCGCCAGTGGCGAGGTTGAGGATGTAAATATCGGTGTTGTTATTTGCAGTGGAGACAAATGCAACTTGTGTGCCATCTGGTGAAAGGCGGGGTGTTGTATCTTCTGCGATGTTGTTAATTAATTTTGCAACTTGGGTGCCATCCGGGTTGGTGATAAATAAATCCATTTGCCCATCACGATTGGAGACGAAGATGATACGTCCAATGGCAGGCGGGAAAGGCGTGGCGACTGGAACTTCAGGAGTTTGAAGTTCAGAATTTGGTTGTGTTGTATTATTTGAATTAGGGATTGGAGTTCCTGCCGCACCTTGTAAAATATTTGAACCATCACCACATGCGCTTAATATTGCGAGCATAAGAAGAAATAGTATCGGTATGAAAAATGTTTTGTGTTTTTTGAAGTAAATAGTCATGAAAAAAAATTACCTTTATGAACATGGGTCATTTCTTAATCCTTTAGGTTGTTGTGTTAACCCGTATCATTAGTGGTAAATAATCGCCGAAAAGGGTTAGGGAAAATGAGCTTAATACTTGCAGTTTTGAAAGTGAAATTTGATAGTGGACAGTATTCTTCTATTCTAATCCAACTCAACAATTCTCAAATTCACAAATTCTAGACTTAGCGATAAAATACTTTTATTGGAGAAAATATGTATGCAAAACCCCAAGTACATTGTTACCGTTGACCTTGATTTACCTCCTCTAAAATCTGGCGTATTGCCTTATAGTGCATTTGCACAATTTCCTTCTTCTCGTAATCTTCGAGAAGAATTTATTACCTCTGTTCGACGGTTTTGGGCATTATTGAAATGGGCGCCACATTGTGAGGTGATGGTTTTGGATAGCGTCAGTGGGCCTTTTCACCCAGATATGTTAGCTTGTATTTTCATACGTTTTTTTCAAAAAAGACCCATCATAATTATGGCAGATGACATGTGGAATAAGGGTGGTTTTTTAAAGTATCATTTTCAGAAAACAATGGTCCATTTAGCAGACCCATCTATTCAGCGTTATGCTGTTCATTCTTTAGGCGAAGAAAAGATTTTTGCTCAATTATGGGGTATTTCACCAAAAAAGGTACGTGTTTGTATTTATAATTTTACTTTTACAGATGCAGAAATTAATGCGGGTCCAATTAATTCGAATGGATATATTTTTGCTGGAGGAAACTCAGCACGAGATTATGACTCATTATTGGAAACTGCTCGCCAATTGCCACATCGTCAATTTGTGATTGCTACACGTGTATTAAATGGACGGAGTGACATTCCGACGAATGTAAATGTAGTTCAAGTTCCCCACACTGAATTCATTCGATTAATGCGTGAAGCCGATATGGTGATAACACCGCTTGTCCCTCAAACACGCTCGGCAGGTCAACAAACATATCTGAACGCCATGCGTATGGGAAAAATTAGCATCGTAAATGGAAACAAGGTTCTTGGGGTAACCGATTATATTCAAAACCATGTCAATGGAATCATTACAGATGGCACCCCCGAAGGTTATAGCAAAACTATTGAATGGGTATATGACCCTGCTCATCAAGACGCAGTGAAGAAAATGATGCAACTCGCTCAGGAAACCGTTATGGAATTTACCTATGAGCGTTATCTTCGAACAATGTCATCTATTATTGAAGAAGCAATTGAAGAAGCAAACACTTCCAAATAACTTATTTCTTCTTGATTTCCCTCGTGCGCATTTCTTGAGCTTTATTCCGTAGGTCTTGAAAAAACTTTGACTCCGTAATCTCTGCCACTTGTTTCGCACGGCGCGAATGGTCAATTTCGATTTTTAATTGAGCAATTTCTTGACGAAGCGCCTCTTCACGGATATAGCCATCTAGCGCGGCAGTAGCGAGCAGAATCAACGCCTCTAGCACGTCATTATCATCAAAGGGGATAATCTCACCAGTAGATTTGTCTTTCGCATTGATTAGTTGTAAAACGCCAATCAGTTTTCCATCTTTGTTTTGAAGCGGAATGGTCAAAAAAGATTTGGAGTGATATTTGGTTCGTTCATCAAACGCTTTGGTACCTGAAAAATCAAATCCCTCTGTTTTATAGGCATCAGCAATATACACTCTTTTACCAGTCAAAGCCGCATACGAAACGACGTTTGAACGATTTTCACTTCCATCTGCATTATGAAGTTTTACCGGATAAAACGGAATCTCTTGTCCACTGGTGCCGCCCATTGCCATATTCAAAGATGTATTCCGCAAAATTACAAACTTTAATGCATCATCTTCTACTAAATACAATGTACCGGCATCGGCGTTTGTAAATGATTGCGCTTCTACGACTAATGATTCGAGCAAACGGTTGAAATCTTTTTCAGCAGAAAGCGAGACACCAATTGGGATTACTTTTTGCAATAAATTTAATTGATTATCACGCGCTGAAATACTAACTGCCATCGCATCTAACATGCGCGCCAGTTGACCTAAATCTCCGCTATCTTTGATAAACTCAGCCAAAAGAGAGGGCGAATATTCTCCCGCTTCAATCGCACGAACAGCATGCGTGATGCGTTTTAACGGCGAAGAAGAACTAATCATCGTTACATCAGACATACTACCAGTATACCACCGCGCAAAATGACCATCATCCCGCAAGACTACCCGAAAAAAAATTCATAGACAAATTTAATCTGCGGGACGGTTATACTTAAATAATGCAAACAAAGCGAATCGGACTTTTTGGCGGCACATTTGACCCGCCACATATTGGTCATCTTATTCTAGCTGGTGAAGCCGTTTCTCAATTTAATTTAAACCGCTTGCTTTGGGTGTTAACGCCAGACCCACCACACAAACAGGAAAATTCCATCACGCCGCTCGAACATCGTTTACCTATGTTGCAAAGCATGATTGCTCATAATCCAATCTTTGAAATTTCGCGGCTAGAAATTGACAGACCCGGTCCGCATTACACCATTGATACAGTCAATTTACTAAAAGAAGAAGAACCTGATGCCGAAATTATTTTATTGATTGGCGGTGACTCACTTGCAGATTTACCCACCTGGCGCCTCGCCCCTGACCTTATAACTGCTGTTTCCAAACTCGGCGTAATGCGCCGCCCCAGCGACTTTGCTAACCTTGCTGAAATCGAATCCAAATTGCCGGGCGTTACAAATAAAATTCAATTTATAAATGCGTTATTACAACCTGTTTCATCGAGTGAATTACGCCGCAGAATTAAATCTGGTGAAATGGCGAGATATTATCTCGCGCCAGAAGTGTTTGAGTATATTGAAGAAAATAAGTTGTATCGTTAAACAATGTAGGGGCGAGATTACCTCGCCCCTACATTGTTATGCACTTAACCGATAAGTATGATATTGATTCTGACAAGGGTTGCCCCACGTGATGTGCATTTCACGTGTCGTTAAATCAATCACCAATGCGCTAATCGTTTTTTCACGGTCTAGGGGATAGAGTTCTTCTGTATTGTGATTACAAATCGAATTGGGGAAATTGACATGGTCTTGCTGAATGGCTTTTAAACTTTCTAGCGTATGTTTTTCTTTTTGGCGAAGCAAGCGCGAGGCGCGAAAATAACGAACTCTTGATGATAATAATTCATGCGGGTCTTTTTCAATTAATTTCATTTGTGGATCAAGATAATGATTGGTATGTGCAATTGCACCGTCGGTTGTAGATAACACTTCAAACTTTTTCGCCGAAACTTCCACTGAATACATTTCTCCGCTTTCGTGGACGAGTAAGTGGTTATATCCTGCTTCACGGTGGTCAATCAGCACTCTGCCCATTGCGCCGGAAATGCGTCGGGATGCCAAAACAGCTCGAGATACGACAAGACGCGGAATCCCAATCCGCACATCGTTTGGATAAACAGAGTCAATCAATTGGGCAATGCCATAAGCATTGAATCCAACATTGCTTAATAAACCACCATAGGTCATGGCTAAAAAGGGAGGCTCTTTTTCAGGTTTTGCTGAAATGACCATGACTCCATCTTCATCATCTGGCGTCCAATCTTCATTGTGTGCCGCGAGTACATGACCATTTTCTGTGCGTTCTTGATTGATTGCCATGCTGGTGCAACGTGTAAGATGAAGTGCATCCATGGTCACGGCTTCCATTACATTGAGGACGACGATGTCATCAAATGGAACTTTAGCACCTTCAGCGATGCCGTGTAGTTCATCTACATATTGCGGATAACGTTCTTCAGCAAAGGGCAAATATTTTCGAGATTGAAGTTTTGCTTGTTCCCAATCTAATAATAAAGTTTCTTTTGATGAATTAATCAGTGCGCGGGCATTGTCAATACTTTTTTGAATGGGCTCACGCCCCGCCTCGCCAATTTGACGTCCCATTTCGCGGTGTGACCCTGAGACTTCGATAAAAAGTGGAGGCTTGTTATGTGTAGGTGTATTGGGGATTTCGTGCTTAACCATGATATTTCTCCGATAAAAAATAAAACAACCTCAGATTTTCTGAGGTTGTTAAGATTATATCACGCTAGAAATTTAGGCAGTGGGTGGCAATTCTGCGGTTGGGCTTGTGGCATTGCGTGTGCCGAACCATGTCATTGCGACGCCACCAAAGGCAACCAATGTGACGATGAAAGAGACAACCCAGCCAAAACATGGAATTAAGTCAATCAAGCCGGTGAGTAAGACGAGTATGAATGTGCCAAACCCAGTTGAGAGAACAGGTGCCCAAGTTTGATTAATCGCTTTGGTGAATCGTTCTCCAACTTCTTGACCTAATGCGACCATGCCGAATAACCATGCTAACGGAATCAGGAAGGCGACGATGAGTGCAACTGGAATTAACAATATGGTAATTGCCATAATCACAATTGCGATTGGTACGACGATAATTGCCAACAAACCGAATCCGCCTGCCATTAGGGGTTGACTGGTCATGGCATTGCCGGCGCGTTCAAGTTGTGGTTGTAAGAAGAGCATCAACAACATACCAATCGCGGCGACTACTAAGGCTTGACCAAATGCACTGGCAATTTCCCAAAATGGATTGAAACTTACGTTGACATCCGGCACAAAAGGCGGGTTAGGCACATTGGGCGTATTTGGAACATCAGGCACATTGGGGTTATCAAAAACAGGTGGTGCATTGTTGGTGACTGTACCTGTAATTTCAGCACCTTCTTCTTTTTCTACATTTCCGCCAATCGTGGCAATATCGCCATCTACGAATGCGGTTTTAGTGAGCAAAGCCTGCCCGCCGATGATAACAATGTCGCCGTCAATATTTCCTGAAATGGTTATATTTCCACCGACAAGAATAATGTCGCCGTCAACGTCACCGTCAATATTTAGGTTTCCACCAATCAGTGCAACGTCTCCAGTAACAGAGGCTTCTTCTTCTATCATTACATTTCCGCCAATCACGGCAATGCTGGCGTTTAATTGGTCACCGCTTTCAAGCGTGTAGTTTTGACCAAAGCGTACAACATCGCCATCTGGGCTTTGGGCGTAGACTGTGCCTAAGGGAAGCGCAAGCAAGCCTAAAATAAGAAAGAGGCGAAGCCATGTCATTTTTAATTTCATACAGAAACTCCTTGCGGTTTTCTTGCAAACCGCCAAATTGATACTGACCATAACAATCCAAAGCCTGCCATAGCCGAGAGAATAATCATCCACACATACGGCGGGATGAAATTTGGTATTACGCGGGTGAGTACTTGCACTGCTTCGGTGAATGCTTGTAATGATGTAAAGATAAAAAGTAAGTAACCGACTACGGCGGTGAACCATTCCACCGGCGCGGCGAGGAAGGTCATAATATAAGGGGATGCGAACCAAGTCAGTAAACTTAATCCGCTTAATATCAAAACGATTAAGCCCCATAAACGGCGGCGACGTTCTGCTACTTTTTGTAATGCAAGTTTTTCTTGAAAGCGTGCTGTAAAACCAGCAGTGGGGGATACTGCGCGTGCTGAGCGTAATACCAAACTTGTTTCTGCTAATGCGGAGCAAGTTTTACAAACTCGCACATGAGCATGTAATTCTCCTTTTTCTGCGGCGGTGAGATGTTTATCATCCAATAGCCAAGTTTCAAAAGGCTGGTGATTCATAATGTCTCCTTTCCATTTCGGCAGTTAAATCATCTTCTTGTTCCTGCCATAAGCCTGCCATTTCTTTACGGGCGCGGTGCATTCGGCTTTTGACGGCACTCACACTTAATCGTAAAGATTCAGCAATTTCTTTTTCTGAATAGTCATACCAATATCTCATAATAATCGCGGCTCTATCGGTTGTATCTAAACCGTTTAGTAAACTATGCACTCTATCTTTGGTTTGACCTTTGATAGATTCTGATTCAGGATTTGGCGAATCAAAATCTGGTAATTCAATCGTATTGCCTTCTTCATCTTCTGCATCCATAGAAAACATTGAGAATTTTCTACGGCGCAGACGGTCAATACAATAGTGCGCGGCAATTGAAAGTAGCCAAGTCGCAAACGGACGTTTTTGGTCGTAACGATGCAAATGCTGGTAGGCGCGTAAAAAGGTCTCCTGCGCGGCATCTTCCGCCAGTTCATGCTCGCCTAACATGCGATAACACAAGTTGTATACAGGCTTTTGGTAGGTTTCTACCAGATTTGTAAACGCCTCGTCACTACCTTGTTGCGCCTGAATTACCCAGCTTTGTTCTTCGTTCACGATTCTCCTTGATGACTTTCTGCACTCTACCTTACGCAGGGTTTTGGAAAAGGTTGCAGGATTTTTTCGCCTCTTCCTACGAGGCAAGTTGACTCTAAACCTTCAAATTTTTCTTACGCCTCACCACCTCACGGGGATTCATCCCCGTGCTATTCGTACAAAGCCTGCTAAAGCAGACTTAATGATGATGACTATGCCCGCTTCCTTCTGGACCTAAAACATGCTCCCATTTTTCTAAATTCTCTGCCCTTTGAGTAAAAAAGATAGCAATCACAGTTGTAATTGGCACAGCGGCGACTAACCCTAACGAACCAACTAACGTCCGCACAACTTCTTCGGCAATTAAAGAAAAATTAATAAGATAGCCATAATCCCCTTGACCCAATGAAAATAGCAACAACATCGGCAAGGATGCGCCAG
>JAEURF010000044.1 GCA_016789205.1 Anaerolineales bacterium | reverse complement strand
TAGAAATCGGTGGATGTTCCCCGGGCAAACGAGGTCAAGAATTAGGTGCACCAAAACCTGTTATCGCAATATTTACAGTCGAATAAATAACCCACCTTACTCACCGTCTCGCAGGTTTCCTCGTAAAACCTGATTGATAAAACCAACCTGCGGACGTTTCACGTAATAACAAATCGCTTTTCATACCTTTCTCCCTCCTCAGCGCAATCCCCTCTTCTGGAAAAGAGGGGATTGCCAAAAGGGAAACTTTATTCAAGGAGACTAACATGTCTGATTACACCCCCAAACCAGAAAACAAATTTACCTTCGGCTTATGGACAGTTGGCAACATTGGTCGTGACCCATTCGGCGGACCCGTCCGTGAGCAAAAATCATCAGCAGATTTAGTTCGCTTGCTTGGTGAAGTTGGCGCGTATGGAGTCAACTTCCATGACAATGATTTAATTCCAATTGATGCCACACATGCTGAAGCAGAAGCCATCAAAAAAGATTTTCGCAAAGCATTGGATGAAACAGGCATTGTCGTCCCAATGGCAACCACAAATTTATTCAGCGACCCAATCTTCAAAGATGGTGCATTTACGTCGAATGATTCAAAAGTCCGCGCTTATGCTTTGCAAAAGACAATGAACGCCATTGACTTAGGAGTTGAATTTGGTGCCAAGACGTATGTCTTCTGGGGTGGGCGCGAAGGCACAGAGACTGACTCAAATAAAAATCCGATTGAAGCTATCAAACGCTCACGCGAAGCCATGAACTTCTTGTGTGAATATGTATTAGATAAAAAATATGATTTGAAATTTGCACTCGAAGCCAAACCCAATGAACCGCGCGGCGATATTTACAACTCAACCACTGGGCACATGCTTGCCTTTATAGAAACGTTAGACCACCCCGAAATGGTGGGCGTGAACCCTGAAGTGGCACACGAACACATGGCTGGACTTAACTTTGTGCATGGTGTTGCGCAAGCATTAGAAGCAGGCAAATTATTCCACATTGACCTAAACGACCAAGCCTTTGGACGTTATGACCAAGACTTCCGCTTTGGTGCGGCAAATATCAAGAGTGCATTCTTCTTAGTAAAATTACTTGAAGATAATAAATATGATAATCCACGTCATTTTGATGCTCATGCCTACAGAACCGAAGATTACGAAGGCGTGAAAGATTTTGCACGTGGTTGTATTCGTACCTATTTGATTTTGAAAGAAAAAGCCGAAAAGTTTAATCAAGATAAAGAGATTCAATCTATCTTGGCAGAAATCAATGCCGAAGATTCTTCCATGAAACAATTCTTTGGAAAATATTCTGCTGAAAAAGCAAAAGCATTGAAAGCCCAAGCGTTTGACCGTTCAACTATCAGCGCACGCGGATTGAAATACGAACGCCTCGACCAATTGACCATTGAGTTATTGCTTGGTATTCGTTAATACATGCAAACTCAAAAATTTCATAACTATGATTGTGTCGAATTAAAGAATGACCTCATCAGTTTAATGGTGACTCAATCCATCGGTCCGCGCATTATTTCATTAAAGTTTAATAATGGCGAAAATCTGTTGGCTGAATTGCCAAACTTTGTCACCACCAGACCTGATGGCAAAGATTTCCATTTCTATGGTGGTCATCGTTTATGGCATGCGCCAGAGAATATGCCGCGCACGTATGTTTTAGAAGATAAGCCAGTAGAAATTGTCGGCGAAAAAAACAGCCTGAGGGTTAGTCAACAAGTTGAAGCAGAGACAGGAATCGAAAAGTCAATCGAAATCAAATTGATTGAAGATAAACCGCAAATCATCATTCATCACACATTGACGAATCGAAATCAATGGGCAATTGAATGCGCGCCGTGGGCAATCACACAATTCAAAACGGGTGGCGTAGCAATTTTGCCGCAAATTAAAGAAGATGCGGGCGTGTTGCCGAATCGTTCGCTGGCTTTATGGAGTTATACAAATATAAAAAGTTCGCATGTGACTTGGGGGAATGAATATATTTTAGTTGATGCAGAAATGGATTCACCATTCAAAATTGGTTTTCCAAATCCGCGTGGCTGGTTGGCGTATTGGAATCATAAAACTTTATTCATCAAACGCGCGGCGTATCAAAATAATGCGGCTTATTATGATTTTGGAAGTTCAAGCGAATGTTATTGCAATGACCAATTTTTAGAATTGGAAACATTAGCGCCGATTACAAAATTAAATCCAAACGAATCGGTTACACATACTGAAACTTGGGAATTGTATAAAGATGTTGATAAACCCTCAGATGAAAAATCTGCGCAGGAAATTGTTAACTCATTAAATTTGGAGTAGGCATGAATCACTTCATTGGCATTGATACTTCAACCACTGCAACCAAAGCATTATTGATAAACGAAAAAGGCAATGTAGTAGGTGTGGCATCAAACGAATATGGTTATGAGACCCCTCACCCATTGTGGAGTGAGCAAAGTCCATTGTTGTGGTGGGATGCGACCAAGCAAAGTATTAAAGATGTTTTGGGTAAAACAAAAATAGATGCAAACACAGTTAAAGGAATTGGGTTAACAGGTCAAATGCACGGTTTGGTGTTGTTAGATGAAAATGGTGACGTGCTTCGCCCAGCCATTTTATGGAACGACCAACGTACTGCCGAAGAATGCGATGACATGCGCGGAAAACTTGGCAAAGAAAAGTTAATCCAAATCACTGGCAATGATGCATTAACTGGTTTTACGGCTCCAAAAATTTTGTGGGTGCAAAAGAACGAACCTGAAATTTGGAATAAAGTGCGTCACATTCTTTTGCCAAAAGATTATGTTCGTTATAAGTTAACAAATACTTTTGCAATGGATAAAGCTGATGGTGCAGGCACTATTTTGTTTGATCTTGCAAAAAGAGATTGGTCGGCTGAAGTTTTATCAACTTTTAATATTCCGTCAGAGTATTTACCCAAAACGTATGAAGGCATTGAAAGCACTGGCGAATTAAATGAAATAGTTGCAAAAGAAATTGGTTTGCCCGCTGGCATTCCAATTTTTGCAGGCGGTGGTGACCAAGCCGCAAGTGCTGTTGGTACAGGTGCTGTGCGTGCAGGGGTTGTTTCAATTAGTCTGGGTACATCAGGCGTTGTGTTTGCAACCACTGATTCGCCGAGCATTGAACCGAATGGTCGTTTACATGCCTTTTGTCATTCGGTGCCAAACAAATGGCATCTCATGGGCGTTATGCTTTCTGCCGCTGGAAGTTTACGCTGGCATCGCGATACGTTTGCTCCCACTGCTGAATATGAAAAATTAATTGAAGCGACAAAAAATATTCCAGCAGGCAGTGATGGATTATTCTTCCTGCCATATCTCACTGGCGAACGAACGCCTCATCCTGACCCTTTGGCACGTGGCGCCTTCGTCGGCTTGACCATACGCCACAAACTGCCACATCTCACCAAAGCCGTGCTTGAAGGTGTATCGTTTGGGTTAAGAGATAGTTTTGAATTAATGAAAAATGCTGGGTTAAGAAATATTACACAAGTACGAGTCACAGGTGGCGGTGCCAGAAGCCCAATCTGGAGACAAATTTTGGCTGATATTTTGAATGCAGAAGTTGTCACAGTCAACACGACAGAAGGCGCGGCGTATGGAGCGGCTTTACTCGCAGGAACAGGCGTAGGCGCGTTTAGAAGCGTTGAAGCGGCTTGTGATGCGACCATTCAAATCACCGGCAGTGTTCAGCCAAGTGAAAATCAAAAAGTGTATGAAAATTATTATGTGTTGTATAAAGATTTGTATCCTGCTTTGAAACCTACGTTTCACAAAATTATTCAATAAATTTCAAAAATGCTTCCACCACTTTAGGGTCAAAGTGAATGCCGGATTGCGAACGAATAAATTCCAGCGCCTTTTCTTTTGACCAAGCCAAACGATATGGGCGGTGACTTGTTAAAGCATCCCACACATCAGCCACAGCGAAGATACGCGCAGAGATAGGAATCTCTTCGCCTTTCAGTCCACGCGGGTAACCTGTGCCATCCCATTTTTCGTGATGGCAATATGGAATTTCAAGCGCCGGGCGCAGATATTCTACTGAGACAAGCATATCGTATGCATATTGAGGGTGCTGGTGCATAATCACCCATTCATCATCTGTGAGATTGCCCGGCTTGAGCAAGATATGGTCTGGGATGCCGATTTTGCCAATATCATGCAAAAGTGCACCACGCCGCAAGTTGATAATTTCGTTACGAGTTAGCCCAAGTTGTTGAGCCAGTTTCAAAGTTAATTCTGTAACGCGGCGAGTATGACCTTCTGTTTCTCTATCGCGCAAATCTAAGGCTTTAGACCAGCCTTCGATGGTTTTGTCATATGCCAGCGTTAATTCAAAATTGGAGCGTTCCAAATTTTCAAACAAACTGACATTATCAATTGCAATTGCGGCTTGCCCGGCTAAGGTTTCAAAGAAACTAATCCAATCTTGTGAGACGTGTAAAGTGGAACGGCTGAATACTTCTAACACGCCTTTCAATTCGCCTTTTGTAATTAATGGATAGGCATAATAAGATTTGAATTCCTCTTCTTTCAAAGCCGTAGAAAGTTTTTCATCATGTGCTGATAAATCTGAAATTGCAACAAAACGCCTTTCGATTGCGGCTTTGCCTGCTAAACTTTCACCTAACCGCAATTTTACGCTCGTGAATTTATTTGATTGGAATCCGCGCCCGGTAGAATATTCAAGGTTATATGTATTGGGGTTGAAAAGTAAAATATCTGCCGCATCCACCTTTAATTGCTCAAGGGTATGACTCAGCAACAGGTTGAAGACAATTTTCAAATCAAAGCTAGAGGCGATGACTCTATCCATATCGCGTAAAACAGTTAATCGTTTCAGTTGTTGAATCGTGGCTTCAAATAAACGAGCATTCTCAATCGAAGATGCAAATTGGGCGGCAATCGTTTCTAAGACAACTCGATGACTTTCGTTATACATATCGGCTTCATAAGATTGCGTTGAAATCATGCCAAATGTTTTTCCGCCGCGCCATAATGGAATTGCTAAAATAGAGCGGGCATGTTGCGGCTTCCCAAAATGAATGGCTTGGATATTGTTTTGTGTATGATAATCAGCAACTAGCAACGTTTTGCCTTCAGAAATGACTTGACCGCTTAACCCCTGTCCACGTGGAATGCGTGCATTTGGAAAACGCTCGCCATTATCATAACGATAGACTGCATGATAATCCCCGCCCGATTCATCTTCTAACACAATCACAAATGCATCACAAGGCATTACATGCTTGACTGCTTCATGCACGCTGGCATAGGTGATATCAGAGTCAAAGCCTGAAACCAGCAGGGTTTGGCTAGATTGATGAAGCACACTTAATTCGTTCAAACGTTTTTGCATATCACTAAACAAACGTGCGTTTTCTAACGCACTTGCAACCTGCGCCGCCAAAGTAGATAAAAATCTTTTGGCATGTTCATCAAAGGCATTTTCAGATTCACTCTCAACACCGATTGCACCAAGGATTTGTTCACCGCTCAAAATTGGAACATAAATGCCAGAAAGCACACCCGGATTGGTTTCTATGTAACGTGAATCGGCGGGCAAATTTTCACTATGAACCGCAACACCCTGTTGGATGACCCAACCCGTCAGCCCTTGCCCTACTTTGCTGATTAAGCGATTCATTCTTTCGATTTCAACCTGCTCAGCCTCCTGTGACATGTGCGCTCCGCCATAACCAATAACTTCTAACGAATCTGATTCGCCTTTGCGAATGCGTACTACAGCATAATCCCAATTCATATTTTGCTTAAGGATTTTTACGATGGCTTTCCCAATTTCGCGTGGTTCAAATAAATTACTTAACGTCAGCCCGCTTTCATAGAGGGCTTGCAGTTCTTGTAAGCGTCTTTGTGCTTCTTCATATAGCCCAGTGCGCTCAAGCACAAGCGCAACCAAAGTTGCAAACTTAACCAATAAACGTAAATGTGTTTCACTAAATGTATCTTGACCTAAAGAATCAAGCGTAATTACGCCAATCACACGGTCACGAATCATCAATGGCACAGCAATTGCGCTATGAATATCTTTGGCATCTTCAATCTCACCATCATAGCGCAGTTCATCGTGCGTTCGTATTTGTGAAAAGATTAAAGGCTTTTGTTCACGTGCGGCTTGGGCGGCGTAGCCTGCGTCGCTGGCAAAAACAAATCCCTGCAAGCGTGAGTCGTTATATCCGCTCAAAGCACGGATGCGTAATTTGCCATCCGACTCACTTAGCAAAATACTGCCTTTATCAGCAGAAGGAATCGCGTGACGCGCCGCTTCAAGCAAACGTTCAAGCAAGGGCTGTAATTCAAGCGTTTCACCCAATGCTTGTGCCAGCATTGACTCGGCTTCTAATTCCAATTCATGTTCTTTGCGTTCGGTCACATCATGATAATTAATCACAATTGCATTAACGCTAGAGTCAGCCAACATGTTCGTAGCAATCGCTTCAATCCATCGCCAAGTTCCATTTGCATGGCGTAAACGAAAAATTCCAGATTGACGACTTCCCGGCTCTTTGGCTACCAACTCAAATTGCGCGCGCGTCCATGCAATATCATCTGGATGCATTAATTCGAAAATATTTCGCCCAATAAATTCTTTAAAGCGATAGCCCATCAAAGTAGCGGCAGATGGGCTTTCCCATAATAAATTGCCTTGTACATCCAGCAGAGAAATATAATCCAAGCCATTTTCAATCATCGCCCGGAAGCGGCTTTCATTATGCTTAACTTTTTCTTCAGCCAATTTTCTTTCTGTTACATCTTCCATGAAGCCTTGCACAAATTCAGGCTCGCCTTTTTCATTGCGAATTAAGACAGATGTATCGCGAATCCAAACCATTCTGCCATCACGGTGTTTCATACGATACTCTTCCACAGCTCGCCCAGCTTCAATCGTTTTTTTTACAGCAGACATCGCGCGTTCGTGGTCATCTGGAAGAATTAAACGATGCCAAAGATGCGGGTCATCTAACACTTCTCGCTGAGAATACCCCAACAAATTCTGTACTTGCGGGCTAATGTAAAAACTCGTCGCAAGTTCATCAATTTTATCCATATAAATGACCAATGGGATTTGCTCCACCATTGCTCGATATTTTTCTTCTGCTTGATGTAAGGCTTCTTCTGCAATTTTTTTTTCAGTTACATCTTCAACCAAGGCTTGCACAAAAGTTTTTCCATCAATCACAATCACATTAAGCGACAACAATGCATCATACGGAGTGCCATCTTTACACTTAAACTTAACGGGATATTGATTCAAAAAGCCTTGTTGACGAAAAATCTTTAACGCCTCATCTCTTTGACTTGGTTCATAATACAACGCGGCGACATTCCCCAACACCTCAATATCCTCGCGCGTATATCCGCCAGGTTTAAGCATGGCATCATTAAATGCAATCAAGTTTCCATTGGTATCCGCTAACCCAATACCAACAGGAACATTTTGAAAAAGAATACGATATTGTTCTTCGCTTTGGTATTCTTTTACGATATTCTTTTCATGTTCTTGATTCTTTTCAGAAAGCTTCATTTTTAATATCTTGTTATATATTCACAAGGCTATACAATAAACCTGTTTTACACAAAATAACATTACAATTGCCCACCAAATGATATTGTAGTCTTTTCTTCTTAAATAGAACATAGGGGAATCCCCCATTTTTACAGTATTAAAATAGATATAGGTTCATCAACTATAAAATGTCAAACTTTAATCCAACTTTTTGGGATGTCATCATCGCAGGCGGCGGACCGGCTGGATTCTTCGCCGCGATTCGCTGTGCTGAATTAAATCCGAAACTAAAAATATTGATTATTGAAAAGGCAAGCCAAACGCTTGGGAAAGTTATCATTTCTGGTGGCGGACGATGCAATGTTACTCATGCATGTTTTGAGCCTGCAAAATTGATTTCATTTTATCCACGTGGCGGGAATGAATTGCGTGGGGCGTTTTCTCGTTTTCAGCCGCAAGATACGCTTCAATGGTTTGAGAGTCGTGGTGTGAAGTTAAAAGTAGAAAGTGATGGGAGGATTTTTCCAGTCACTGATGATTCGAATACGATAGCAAATTGTTTGCGTGAGTCTACGAAAAATGCAGGCGTGCAAGTAAAAACTGGAATTAATCTTCTCAATGTAGAAAAGAATAACAATGGATTTAACCTTGAAGTACGCGGTGAGGGAAAAGTCCATTATTTGCAAGCGAAAAAATTATTACTCGCCACAGGCAGTGATTCGAAAACGAGAGAAATTGTCAAAGCACTTGGGCATTCTATTGAAGAGCCTGTGCCCTCTTTATTTACATTCAATGTCAAAGACAAAAGAATTGACGGGTTGGCAGGTGTTTCGGTTGAAAATGTGACGTTGAAAATGGATACTGTAAAAACGCAAGGCGCATTGTTAATCACCCATTGGGGATTAAGCGGACCTGCTGTGTTAAGATGCTCGGCTTGGGGAGCTAGAATTTTGTTTGATAAAAAATATCATGCACCATTAATCATCAATTGGCTTGGCGACTATAGATTTGATTCTGCTTTAGAGATTTTGCAAAAAAATAAAGACTGGAAAGAAAATACAAAGAAGAAAGTTTCAACTCAACCTGCGTTTTCACAAATTCCGCTGAGATTGTGGAAACAGTTGACTGAATTTGTCGGCGATAAAAATTGGGGCGATTTATCAAAAGCGGAATTACAAAAACTTGCTCAAGAATTAACGGCTGGCGAATTTATGATTCAAGGCAAGGGAATTTTTAAGGAAGAATTTGTGACGTGTGGCGGTGTGAACCTGAAAGAAGTAGATTTCAAAACCATGCAAAGCCGCATTGTGGAAAATTTATTTTTTGCAGGCGAAGTTTTAGATATTGATGGAATCACAGGCGGGTTTAATTTCCAATCCTCGTGGACGACGGGGTGGTTAGCAGGAAGCGCAATAGGATAAAGTTTTTTAGGTTTTATCACGAATCATGGTCAATAACATCTTAAATGGTTGCTGTGCTTGCAAAGCATGCGGAGTATTAGCAGGCAATAAAATAATGTTACTTGAATCTACAACATGTTTTTGTGACCCAATCGTGATATGTGCTTGCCCTTCTAAGATTTGAACCAAAGCATCATACGGCGATGTGTGTTCACTTAATCCCTCACCTGCATCGAAAGCAAAGAGAGTAACAGAACCTGTAGATTGTTTTAGCAATACACGGCTCACCACCGACCCAGATTGCATTGAGATAAGGTCTTTTAATGAATAGGGTTTTTCAGATAGGTTTAAGGATTCTTTTGTCATTTTTCTCCAATGCAATATTAACCAAAGTAGGATATTTATGTAAAAAGTATATACTCAATCATAAATATAATCTAGATTGCCCAACTAAATCCAAATTCTAGGATGTTAGATTTTGTTTTCAACTTGATTGATAATTTTCTCTTAGAAATAGGTAACGGATTGATTCACAATGCAGATAAACAGATAAGTTAGAGTATCAGAGCGTCTAAAATGGAGAGTAAAAAGAATTTTTCACCACAGAGAACACTGAGTGCACGGAGAAAATAAGAAGGAATCTCTG
>JAEURF010000043.1 GCA_016789205.1 Anaerolineales bacterium | reverse complement strand
TATTCACTGAAGAACCACCCACCGATTGGAAGTTAGCGAAGTTAGAAAATGTGATTGCATCTCCACACATTGGCGCGGCGACAAAAGAAGCACAAGCACGAGTGGGTGCAGAAGTGGCACAAAAAATGATTGCCTTTGCAAAGGATGGATAAAAAATATGCTGGCACAAAAAAATGAAACGAAAACGATTAGTGACCTTGGTATTCAAATTCCACAAGTGTATCTTCCAAAATCAAATATTGACTTAACCAAATGGGCTGTGATTGCTTGTGACCAATTTACATCTGAACCTGAATATTGGCACGAGGTTGAAAAATTAGTTGAGGATGCGCCTTCGACATTAAATCTAATTTTCCCTGAAGTGTATTTAGAAAATGAAGATAAAGATGAGCGGGTTAAGAATATTCAAACCTCAATGAAGAAATATATAGAAAATGATTTTTTTCAATTGTATGAGGGTTTGATTTATGTTGAACGGACTATTAATGGGAAAACTCGTAAGGGTGTTATGCTGTGTCTTGATTTAGAACAATATGATTTCAAAGGAAACACAAAAGTTTTAATTCACCCAACCGAAGGAACAATCATAGACCGCTTGCCGCCGCGCGTTAAAGTTCGTCAAGGTGCCCTTTTGGAATTACCTCATATTTTGGTTTTGATTGATGACCCAAAGCATACCGTGATTGAGTCGGTTAGCAAATCAAAAGCAGATTTGAAAAAGTTATATGATTTTGAGTTAATGCTTGGGAGTGGTCATGTAGCAGGCTATGCAGTGACAGAGGAGCTTGAAAATCAAGTCATTGAATCATTGCGAAACCTTGCCAACCATGAAGACTTTATAAAAAAATATGAGTTGAATAAAGATACACCTGTTTTGTTATTTGCTATGGGCGATGGTAATCATTCGATGGCGGCGGCAAAAGAATATTGGGAGCAGATTAAGTCACAGGTTGGGATGAATCATCCAGCACGCTATGCACTGGTTGAAATTGAAAATGTTCATGATGAAGGCTTAGAATTTGAACCGATTCATCGCGTTTTGTTTCATCTCAAAAAAGATTTGCTAGTGGAATTAAAAAAATTCTTTGGTGACAACCTTGGTTATTCAACTGTATCAAGTTATGCAGAAATGACTCAAAAGGTAGATTCTGCTGAGGGTCAAAAACAGTTAGTTGGTCTAGTAAGAGGCGTGAATCAATTCGGAATCATTGAAGTTGCGAATCCATCTACAAATTTGGCAGTTGGAACAATCCAAACATTTCTAGATTCATTTTTAGAAAATAATGGTGCAGAAAAAATTGATTATGTACATGGTGAAGATGTTTTGAAAAAAATCTCTTCACAAAATGAACATGCAGGTTTTTATTTGGCTGGGATGCATAAATCAGATTTGTTCAAAACGGTGATTGTAGATGGCGTGTTGCCCCGCAAAGCATTTTCGATGGGTGAAGCAAAAGAAAAACGTTTTTATGTGGAAGCGAGAAAGGTTACTGTTTAATTATTTGGGTCTCTTATTACCCAGACCGCCATGCCCGCGCCAACAAATGCGGCGACAATTAACAAAATTACAAGCAATCTTGAATTTGCAGGGTTTGAGGTATTTGCTTCTATTTCTTCAAGTGTAGCTGTGACGATACTTTGGGTTGGCTCTAAAGTGGCGGGTTGTGTAACGGTTGACGGGATAGTTGGTGAAACGGCAGGCGTTGCCGTTGCTTCTGAAGTTGGCGGAGCAGATGGTGTTACACCTTGCAACACCAACAAATCTTGTCCTTGATAAATTGTTAAATCTTCACCTAAATTATTTAAGGCTTGAATATTTTTAATAGTCGTACCGTATGCAATCGCGATACTCCACAAAGTTTGACCGTATTGCACTTTATGAAAAACCCTGCCTTGTGCATCGGCTGTGCTAAGCGTAATCGGAACCATAAATTGACTGACACCAGCCGCCTCACCCGAAGTACCTGATGAACCTTCAAGAATCTGTGGCGCTGTGCTTTGCATTTGACCATTGGATGTGGATGCGGCGGTATCCACTGCATAATAATAAGCACCGCCCGATTGCGAAATGCCTGCGCCAATATGCGTAAAATTTTGCGAAAGCATCGTGTTCATATGCGCATCGTCTTGCCAGCCGGGTGGCACACCATTCCAATCTAAAAACCCTGAACTATACAAAATATTTTCAGCACGAAACCCACCAAGCGATAAATCTCCAGCCAATGGAAAACCAAGCGAAAGCAATTGTTGAGTATATGTGATTCCGCCGGGGCGTGTATGAGTCACATTACCGGTCGCCGCCATATAATCTGCTTGCGATTGCGCCGATTGCATCAAAATCGGATGTGATGTCAAAGGTGCAAGCCCATAAGAAACACGCAAATTATTCACGGCTTCAATTAATTGAGTAGGTGTAGTAATTTGAAATTGAATCGGTTTTGCATTAACTTCTTTTGACGGAAATACACTTAAAAATATCGAGAGGGATAAAAGCAAAAGAATAAAAATATTTATTTTTTTCATAATCAATTTATCAATTTTTTCAAAGCTTGAATTAAGCGGTTAATATCACTTCTAGAATTATATCCTTGGACGGATGTGCGGATTAATTTGTTCCCATGCCAATCAATCAGCGGGATTTCAATACGAAATTCATCGTAAAGCCTGTGCCTAAGAGATACAACATCAGTATTAATCGGAAGTGAGGAAACTGTCATTTGGGCGAACCAAGTTTCAGGGTCACGCGAAGCGTGAAGCGGAGTCATTTTCGTCAATTCATGAATGCGATGCCAAGCCTCAACAGCCAATTGATGACATGCGCCTCTTACCTTGACCCAATCCTGCTCTTGCTGGTACGCAATCGCCTTCGGGACAGTTAAGAACGCGGCAATATCGCGCGTGCCTTGCCCTTCATGTTCATCCACAAATTTTGAATTGCTCGGCGATTCAGACTCATAGCCCCATGAAACAATCAATGGCTTTAATAAATGTTGAACCTTAGGGCTTGCATATAAAAAGCCCGCGCCTTTTGGCGCACATAACCATTTATGCAAATTACCAGCATAAAAATCTACATTCAGCGAATCAAGGTTTAAGTCTATTTGACCCGGCGCGTGTGCACCATCAATGACTGTAATAATATTTTTTGATTTCGCAAATTGGATAATTTTTTCAAGTGGAAATATCGTCGCCGTTGACGAAGCAATGTGACTCAAAAAAATCACTTTTGTATTTGCAGTAACACCTTGCAAAAAAGACTTCACAAAGTCAGCATGTGAAGTTAATTCAACTTTCTGATTAAGATATGTAAAACCATTTTCTTTTGCAAGGAATCTCCACGTTCGGTCAAGTGCACCGTATTCATGATTGGTTGAAAGCACCTCATCGCCTTCACTTAATTTCAATGAACGCGCTACAATATTTAAGCCTATCGTCGCATTTTGTACATAGACTAAATTTTCTGCTTTCGTTCCAAGATATTTTGCTAACGCTAAACGTGATACCAGCATTAAATCATTGTGTCGCCTGCCCAAAAACTCCACAGGCTGATTCTCCAACTCTCTTTGCCAGCGTTGATATTCTTTGAAAACAGGCTTGGGCGTCGCTCCAAATGAACCATGATTGAGAAATGTAACGGAAGGGTCAAGTAAGAAATCTTTTTTGAGGTTAAACATCTCATCATTATAAAAGAGATTGGTTTGATACAATTGTTAATCAATAGGAGAATAATATGCGTTTACAAAACAAAACAATTGCTACATTGATTGCAGAAGGTGTAGAAGACCTTGAATATTATGTTCCCTTAATGCGCTTGCAAGAAGAAGGCGCAAAAGTTTTAAGTGCAGGTTTAGATTTGAAACCAGTCAAGGGAAAAAATGGATTGGTCATTACGCCTGATACGAAAATTGAAGATTTGAAAGTCAGCGAACTTTTTGCATTGATTATCCCCGGTGGTTTTGCGCCTGACAAATTACGCAGATATGATGTTGTCAAAAAACTTGTCAAACAAATCAATGATGCGAATAAAATTATCGGCATTATTTGTCACGGCGGCTCAACGGCTGTTTCAGCAGGCATTATCAAGAAGGGACAAAAAGTTACAGGCTCAACTGGAATTAAAGATGACCTTGTCAATGTTGGCGGTGTTTGGGCGGATGAACCTGCTTTCCGCGAGGGCAATCAGGTTTGGGGTAGAGTCGTAGCGGATATTCCAGATTTCAATCGCGAACTTGTAAAAGCATTAGTCGAGGGATAAAGGTTTTGCTTTCATCGAATCAGGGACTGGAACATTCAACAACTTTAAGATTGTCGGTGCGATTTGCAAATGTGAGATGATTTCATTCGTCTCGCCTCTTCCTTGACCCTTTGGCTGAATCACAAAAAATGGAACATCTCTTTGCGCCGAGGTTGTTCCGCCATGTCCGCCATCTTGATTTATGCCATGGTCACCCGTGACAAAAATTGTATAACCACGTTCTCTCCATTCCATAATCAGCGGTGCAAGTTTTGAATCTTGATAAATGGCATGATTGCGATATTCTTTTGTGTCTGAGCCAAAGGTCTCACCGTGATAATCCATACCCATCGGGTGAAGTAAAAGATAATCGGGTGAAAATTTTCTTATAAGATAAGCCGCGCTTCTCATTAACTCAATATCAGGGTATTCATCTTCAGTGTAAAAACGCCCATGTTGGATATTCAAAGAAATATCATCCACCTCTTTATCGTCAATTGGGCTATATGGTGCGTGATTATACAATTCTGAATACCAATAATACGCCGCCGCGGCTGTGACCATGCTAGCTATTTTTACAGATTGAAAAATATTTGGTTTATTTGACAATCTAACAATTGAATTGGCAACAACGCCATGCTCACTTGCAGGTACGCCTGTGTGAATCGTCTCATACATCGGGCGAGACATGCTCGGTAATTCTCCAATGATTTTATATAAGCTGGCTTGTTTGCTCTCAACTAAATGACCTAGAAAGCCCATATTGTCTTTTGCAACGTCATAACGGAGTGCGTCAGAAAGCACAAGAATAATTTTTGTCATCATTCCTCTCAATAGACCTCTTGCATAAGTCAAAATTTTATATCTCATCGGCGTTAGAGAACGCCTTCTACACGAGAAAAATAATATTTGATTGGGTAGTGTGCGCTCTCTAGCGCACTTTTGCAAGAGGTCTAATAAAAAAATCGGAAGTCGTTGAGACTTCCGATTTTTGGTTATTCATCCAAAACCAGAACTGCTTCTTTGGAACATGTCACTTGTTCTATCGAACCAATCTTAGGTAGTTCTAAAAATGGATTATTGAATGTATCCATATTAAAATTGGTATTTCCAATTTTCACTTGAATACGAACGACTGAACCAAGAAAAGTAATGTTCTCAATTTTCGCATCTACAACATTATCTTTATGTTGTAGAGCAGCAAAGCTAAAACGCTCAGGGCGAATAGCAACTTTTATCTTATCGCCTTTCTTTCTTTCTTTGGTGCCTTCAGCAGAAGTAAATTGAACACCATCTACACTCACCAAGCCTTTAGTAGGGTCAACAACTTCTGCGTCAGCTGTATTAAGTGAACCGACAAAATTCGCAACAAAACGAGTCTTAGGGAAGTTGTAAATTTCAAACGGCGTACCCACTTGTTCCATTTCACCGGCATTCATAACAACGATACGGTCAGAAATAGATAAGGCTTCTTCTTGGTCATGTGTGACGAAGATAGCAGTAATACCCAAAGCTTTTTGAATAGAACGAATTTCTGCCCGTAAAGATACACGAATCTTCGCATCCAAAGCCGAGAGAGGTTCATCTAACAATAAAACTTGAGGGCGATTTGCAAGCGCGCGTGCCAAAGATACGCGTTGTTGTTGACCGCCTGAAAGTTGATATGGATATTTGTTCGCATGCGCCTCAAGATTAATCAAACTAATCATTTCAGCGACGCGACTTTTTACAACCGACTCAGGTTCTTTGCGAACTGTAAGCCCAAAGCCTATGTTTTGAGCAACCGTCATATTTGGAAAAAGTGCATACGATTGAAATATCATACCAACATTGCGTTGATTTGGGGCTTTATCTGTAATATCAACGCCTTCAATCATAATTTTACCGGAGGTAGGTACTTCAAACCCTGCCACCATACGTAACGTTGTGGTTTTCCCACAACCAGATGGACCTAAGAAAGAAACAAATTCACCTTTGTCAATATCAAGGTTAAAGTTATCGACAACAACTGTATCGCCAAATTGCTTTGTCACATTTGAAAGGGATAAATAAGACATTGAAAATTCTCCGCTGATTCTTTAATGTGCACCTGCGGCTTGTCCTTGCCCGCCAGTCACTAATTGGATTAAGCCCATCGCAAACCATGTAAGTAAGAAACTAACAAAGGAAAGCGCGGCAGGTTCATATGCACGATGTTGCCCAAGTAAAAACAGATATGGACCAAATGCCGTCACGCCCAAGAAGGATGCCAAAATCACTTCACCGACGACAATTGCAAAGGTCAGCAATGCGCCGCTCAACAAAGCGGAGCGAATGTTTGGGAGTATGACTCGTGTAATAATCACGAACCAGTTTGCCCCGAGGCTTTGAGCCGCCTCCGTCAATGTCAGAATATCTACAGTTCTCATGCCCGTATCCACTGAGCGGTACATATATGGCATAGCAAGCACCATATACCCAGCAATAACGAGGATGTTCGTACCCAATTTAAATTGAGTTAATGGTTGCATGAAAACGATATCAGTAAATGGAATTGTGAATGGCGTGCTATACACACGAATTAAGCCAAAGACCAGAATAATCGCTGGCACTACAAACGGCATTAAGGTAATGAATTCGACAATACGACGGGCTTGTGGCAAGCGTAACCTAATCCAATAAGCGGTAGGTACTACTAAAACTATGCTTGCAAAAATGGTGATTAGTGCAAAAATATTCGAGGCTATAAAACTTGTCCAAAAACGGCTATCTTCAAATGACCTTTGATAAGCTTTGAATGGAATTGCTGGATCCCAACTGAGTGAAAATTCAAAAGTAGCCAGCAATGGCAAAATAAAATATAGTGCGCCTAACAAGAACCAAAACCAAGCCCAAAAGGGAAATTTACGAAGTCGCGAAAGAAAACTCATTTCAGCCACCTTTCAGTTTTTGCTTGAAGCCAAGAATACCCTGCCAATGAGATTGCCATGATGACAACCATACCGATTGCCATAGCATACCCGAGCCCTGGATTATATAAAACATCGCCTCGAATCTGTGCGCCGATTTGAATCGTGACGATGCCAATTCTTCCTCCCGTGAGGGCATACGCCGTAGCATATGCACCAAAAGCATTGCCAAACAATAAAATCATTGCGCCAAGAATAGAAGGTAATAAAACAGGCATAGCCACTCTTAGCCAATATTGAGTTGTACTAGCACCTAAATTCTCCGCAGCTTCGCGCCATTCGCGCTTTAAACCATCAAGCGCCGGCGCCATAATCAGTACCATCAACGGAAATTGAAAATACATATAAACCAAACTTAATCCAGCAAAACTATATAAGTTGAAACCGGCAGCGTAAACATCCATGCCGAAGTAATCTCTTAAGATATGGGTAATAAAGCCTTGACGACCTAATGTTGCCACAAAAGCAAATGCAAGCGGCACGCCTGCAAAGTTTGATGCAACACCTGAAAATGTAATCAAGACCGAACGCAAAGACTTGGGTAATCCGCCAACAGTTACAGAATATGCTAACAAGAATCCAAAAATGCCACCACCGATAGCTGTCACAGCACTGATTTGAATACTTAATTTATAAGCATTGACAATCACTGGCACAGTAAATAGTTGCCGAATGTTATCGAGTGTAAAAGAACCATCTGGGGCTGTAAAACTTGCTGTAACTAATCGTAATGAAGGCAAGAAGAGAAAAAGAAGTGCAAAAAGAAAAAATGGAACTACCCCAAGCCATACTTTCCAATTCGTTGTTGCTTTATTACTTTTGGAATTGACAATGGTTTGTGCCATAAGGTTTATCCTTAAAATTAGGCTTGTTGTAATGAGACCCTGCCGTACGGCAGGGTCTCAGAATCTTACACTAAATTAGTTGTTATGGGGCGGCTTGAACATCAGCACCAACGGCTGAATCCCAGTTTGTGGTAATCAACTCTTTTGCAGTATTGAGTTGGTCAAGAGTTGGGAACACCGCGCCGGATACATCAGGCAATTTGTCGAGAAGTTCTTGAGGAACGACACCACGTGCGCGTAAATCAGCTTCGCGGATTGGGTGGCAATAGCCTTCCATCCATAAGAGTTGACCTTCATCTGAATAAAGGAATTCCATCCAAAGTTTGGCGGCGTTAGGATGTGGAGCATAAGCACTAATGGCTTGAACATACACACCAGCGAAACGACCAGTAGCAGGAATAACAACAGTAGCGTTCGGGTTACCTTCAAAAGTATCAATCGCGGCAAGGGCGTTATAGTCCCAGGTAATGCGGACTGCAACTTCACCAGTAGCAACCAAGCCATTGTTAGCAATCAACGGAACAAGATTTCCGGCTGAGTTCATCTGGGCGAAATAATCCAAACCAGGCTGGGCGTTATCTAAAGAACCACCATTAGCCAATGCTGCCGCATGGACAGATTGAATGGCTTGATTCGAAACACGTGGGTCACCAGAGAGAGCAACTTGTCCGTTATATTTCGGGTCGAGTAAATCAGCCCAATCTTGCGGTACGTCTGGTTGAACATCAGTATTGACGAGGAATGCCAACACGCCATAGTAGTCACCATACCAGTAACCATCTGGGTCTTTAGCATCATTAGGAATGGTATCCCAAGTGGAGACTTTGTAAGGTTGAATCAAGCCTTCAGCTTTGGAGGATTCACCAAATGCAAAACCAACATCAATCACGTCAGGAGCCTGAGGACCTTTGTTGTCTTTGTTAGCTTTGATAGCTTCAATCTCATCAGCAGAGCCAGCATCAGGATTTAATTCATTAACTTCAATACCAGGATATTTAGCTTTGAAAGCATCAATGACGCCGCCATAATTACACCAGTCATGGGGCAAAGCGATTGTGGTGAGCATACCTTCAGCCTTTGCGGCATCATAAAGGGCGTCACCGGTTGAAGCGGAACTACCACCACCACCGCCACATGCAGAAAGCATGACTGCGGCAATTACTAAAAGCGCGAACATTTGATAAGCAAACTTTTTAGTACGCATTCTCTATCTCCTATTTGTTGAATAAATGGATTGGACGAAATACAACAACATATTATTTTGTTTTTTTATGTGCCTCCAATCTGTTAACAAACTGTTAACATTTTAGCATTATCAATATTCAAAGTCAAACCAGTATTTTCAACTTTGAACGAATGACCAAATAACCAACTTACAACCATACACCTAACCAAACAAACATCGCATAAATACCTGCGGAAAATAGCGCACTGACTGGAATTGTAATGACCCAAGCAGTTAATATGTCACCTGCTACACCCCAACGGACTTTGCCGATTCTTTCTGATGCGCCGACACCAACAATTGCAGAACTAACAACTTGCGATGTGCTAATCGGCAAACCTAGGAATGAAGCGGTCAAAATGGTGATG
>JAEURF010000433.1 GCA_016789205.1 Anaerolineales bacterium | reverse complement strand
GCATCGAAGCGGCTATCCACAGCCAGGGCTGCCCAGGTCTTGTCGGCGCTGGCGCTCTGACTGAAGGAGATGGCAACCTGGTCAGCGGTCATGTTCGGGTTGGCTTGCAATTGCGCGAGAGTCTGCTCATATTGCAGACCTTCCCACCCAACGTACTCTTGTGAGCCGGTCAGGGCAGTGGCATGACTATGCCAGAGATTCAGAATTTCAATCGAAGCCATATTGCAGCCATCGTACCCGACAACATCAATAAACCCCAGAGATGGGATCGCCGCTTTTTGTTCCTGATAATCCAGCGTGTCTGCATTGGTATCATCTTCCATCACATAGCCGGGATGCCAGTTCCAGCCGTGACCCCAGAAGATCAACGCATAATGATCGGCAGGATAGTTGCTCTTTGACCAAGAGACAAAATCGATCAAGGTTTGCGGATCACCCGTGTTGCGTTCGCCCCAATCTGCCACAGCGCTGGCGGCATCTGCCACCATGCCCTGAGTGAC
>JAEURF010000432.1 GCA_016789205.1 Anaerolineales bacterium | reverse complement strand
GGACGTAGTGATTGGTCTATTTACAATCAAATTGTGACTTACTCCGGCATGCGCTGGGAACGTGAACTTTATATTATGAACTCGGATGGTTCTGCTCAACAACGAATTTCTCCAGTAGGCGGCAACTCACAAGGTCCGTCCTTTTCTCCGGATGGCAAGTGGATTGCTTTCACTTCATATTTCGATAGATATGAAGTCCACGGTTGTGAGATTTATATTATGCGTGTTGATGGAACCGACCTGCGTCGCTTAACGGATAACGAGTACTGCGATTATCAACCAAGATGGGGACCATAGCCGCGAAATATCCCATCTTCACCAACTTCGCTAGCAAAATCTTCAAAATCCATATTCGCAATTGATAAGTTGTTTTCAATTCCTTGAATCTGTGAAGGAATTGCACGAAATTCATTTTCTATCTCGACACCAAATAAATCTATAACAAGCAGTGGGTGGTCGGGATGAGAAATCGTGGTCTGGTCAACAACCATAATGAAAGCA
>JAEURF010000431.1 GCA_016789205.1 Anaerolineales bacterium | reverse complement strand
ACAATCTCCACCATTTTATCATTGGTGACAATTGGGATATTAATCTTCATCGTCAAAGACCCGAGGAAAATATCAAGGTTCTCTTAATTATGTAGTCTAACAAGTTATAATTACCAAAGTTGTAAGTTACCCTAAAACAAGAGGCTAATATGGCAACAAATGCAACGTCACGTACTGTAAGAGAATATCTAATTTTTCTTGCTTCGCCAGGAGATGTTCAAAAAGAGCGAGATATAGTAGAAAAAGTTATTGACGAGATTAATAGAACAATTGCCAATCGACAAGGTGCCACCTTTCGATTATTAAGATGGGAAACTGATGCATATCCAACTTTCCATCTTGATGGGCCGCAAGGGGCAATTGATGAGCAACTTTCTATTGTAGACTGCGTTATTTTTGTTTGTATTTTTTGGCAACGGCTTGGTACACCCACTCCAAATGGAAAAACAGGGGCAGAGCATGAATTTTGGAATGCGTATAATAGCTGGGAAAAAAATGGCACGCCATATA
>JAEURF010000430.1 GCA_016789205.1 Anaerolineales bacterium | reverse complement strand
GGTTTTATTCTTTCAGGCGGACCAAAATCTGTTTACGAAAAAAATGCACCATTTATTCAACAATTTATTTTTGATTCAGGTTTGCCCATTCTCGGAATTTGTTATGGAATGCAAGCATTAACTCATGCTTTGGGTGGAAAGGTGAATCCATCGTCCGAACGTGAATATGGTTTTGCTGAAATTGAATTATTGATTGGTAGGGGCGAGGTTTCCTCGCCCAATGTTAATATCACCACACAACAGGGCAGGGAAACCCTGCCCCTACTTTCTTCATTATCCACCGTGTGGATGTCTCATGGAGATAAAGTAACTGAATTACCACAGGGCTTTGTCTCATTAGCAAAATCATCAAATAGTCCGTATGCAGCGATGGGGAATTTGGAAAAAAAATATTTTGGCGTGCAATTTCATCCTGAAGTGCATCATACAAAAAATGGAATTGAGTTAATAAAACATTTTGTTATTGACATTTGTAACGTGAATCCAAGTTGGACTCCAAATTCAATTATTG
>JAEURF010000042.1 GCA_016789205.1 Anaerolineales bacterium | reverse complement strand
ACTTACATGTTGGGGCAAGTGCCTGGCACAGCGCGAATCAAAATGGCGGTTGTAGATGTGCGTGATGTAGCATCTGCAATCGTTTCTGCGATGGAAATTAAAGAGGCGAATGGAAATCGCTTTTTGGTTTCAGCAGGCGAATTGTGGACAAAAGAAATTGCACAAATTTTACATGATGAATTTTCAAAACGTGGATATAAAATCCCGACGATGCAAATTCCAAGTTTTCTTGTGCGCCTGATTGCAATGTTTGACCCAAAAGTTCGTGCGGTCGTCAATTCATTAGATTGGGATTATAAAATTTCAAATGAAAAAGCAAAACAAATTTTGAAATGGAATCCACGCTCGCCAAAAGAATCGGTTTTATCAATGGCTGAAAGTTTAATTCAACAAGGAATCTTATGAGTTATCTTCCATCAAGTTCTCGTTATCAAACCATGCAGTATCGTCGTTCAGGCAAGAGTGGACTTAAGTTACCTATTGTTTCATTGGGTTTATGGCATAACTTTGGTGGCGTAGATATTTTTTCAAATAGCCGCGAAATGATTTTGCGAGCATTTGATTTAGGCATCACCCATTTTGACCTTGCCAATAATTATGGTCCGCCTGCTGGCTCAGCAGAAGAAACCTTCGGGCAAATTTTAGATAAAGATTTAAGAAAATATCGTGATGAGTTAGTGATTTCATCTAAAGCAGGCTTTTACATGTGGGAAGGTCCGTATGGCGAATGGGGTTCGCGAAAATATTTAATTTCAAGCCTCGACCAAAGCTTGAAGCGAATGAATTTAGATTATGTAGATATTTTTTATCATCACCGTCCCGACCCTGATACCCCGCTTGAAGAAACCATGCAAGCCTTAGATTTTATTGTCCGCAGTGGCAAAGCCTTGTATGTTGGGATTTCAAATTACCCTGCTGACAAAGCCCGTGAAGCGGCTCACATCTTGCGCCAACTTGGTACACCGTGTTTGATTCATCAGCCTATTTACAACATGTTCAATCGTTGGGTAGAAGATGGCTTATTACAAATCCTAAAAGAAGAAGGCATCGGATGTATTGCATTCTCTCCACTTGCTCAAGGTTTATTGACAGATAGATACTTAAGTGGAATTCCTGAAGGTTCACGAGCATCCAAGTCACATGGATTTTTGAAACCTGCTCAAATCACAGATGATAAATTAGATAAAGTTAGAAAGTTAAATGAAGTCGCTCAATCTCGCGGACAGACTCTTGCTCAAATGTCATTGGCTTGGGTCTTACGCCACGAAACAATGACATCTGTATTAATCGGCGCAAGCAAAGTCTCACAAATTGAAGAAGCAGTAAGGATGTTAGATAAACTAGATTTTTCAAATGATGAGTTAGAAAAAATAGAAAATATCTTGAAATAGAATAATTAAAAAAAACTCCGAGTTCTTTAAGAACTCGAAGTTTTTAATTTCTCCAACAACTTCTCTGGCTGATTTGCAAATTCTTCCGGTGGAATTTCTTTCCTCGTCAAAGCAAGTAAAGCATTTGTCAATAACTCATTCACAGGGGTAGGGATTCCTAAACGTTTCCCCTCACGAACAACTGCCCCATTCAAATATTCCACTTCACTTTTTCCGCGACCAGAATACAAGTCAATATGAAACGATGGCATTTTATTTCCACGCCCACCACCTGCCACGCGGGAGACGATTGGTTTAGAAAGCCAAAGCGGTAATTTTGTAGCAAACGCTAAGGCACGCGCAGGCGTTCTGGGTACATCCACTACTTCCAATTTCATGGCTTTCATCACTGCTAAACATTCACGCAACATAGCAATTTCAAGTTGGTATGAATATTTATTTGATAATACTTGCCGAGCGTTCATATTCAAAATAGCAGATGATGCATTCGCAACCAAATTCGTAAACATCTTTGACCATTTCATGCTTTCGGCATGTGGATACAAACGGCACTTCAAAAATGCTTGATTGAATACATCAAATACTTTTTCGGAAAGCGGATGCCCAGCCGCAATTCCTACACCGCGCAGTTTTTCTAAAACAATATCACCTACAGCCCGTCTGCGCACCGCCGTAGTGACCGTACCATAAATTACTTTTTCTTTCCCAAATATTTCAGCTATCAAAATTTCATTATCCACGCCGTTAGATAAACATAAAATTGGCGGGAGTTTTTCTACAAATGGCTTCATCGTTTCTAACAGCGCAGGCGTATCATAAGATTTCAACGCGACGATAGCAAAATCAAATGGACCAAACCTCAAAGCCGATTCAAGCGAAGATTCAAATGTAAAAGCACGCGGTTCAATTACAAACGCTTCTTTCGTCTGTCTTCTTTCATCTAATGTTAAATCTAATCTCAAACCCCGCGACTTTAATTCTTCAACATTTTTTTCTCTTTCAACAAACGTCACCGATTGCCCTGCCAAAACAAGCGAACCGCCAATATATGTTCCAATCGCACCGGCGCCAAAAATTAAAAACTTAAGTTCAGAAGCCATGAAAATTATTCTTCGCTCTCTGCTTCCACCCAATGCGCATGGTCATTGACAGAATCAATCGTCCAGCGATGTTGATGCGCATGATAAATCAATTGAGCAAAAGCAGTATTACTAAATCGAAAACGCAAACCAGCATTGTTGGCTTGTGGGGCAATTCCTACAATCGCATGCATTACTTGATTTAACAAACCACCATGCGAAACAATTAAATAGCGAGCAGGTTCGCGCTTCAATAAATTATGCAATGCCTGCCCACCACGTAAAAATAACTCCCAATCCCCTTCCCCATCCACACCAACAGGATCATACGGATTATAAAATTCGGGATGCGTAAAATTTTGACGCACTTCATTCGCAGTCAAACCAGAAAACTCACCATTGTCACGCTCCATCCATAATGGGTCAAGCTCAACAGATAACCCTAAGGATGAAGCGATAATTTCAGCAGTTTCTTTCGCACGTGAAAGCGGACTCGCAATCACCGCATCAAACCTGACCCCTGCCTGCTTCCAACGCGCGGCTAAGGCTTGCGCCTGTTCACGCCCTCGTTCTGTAAGCGGATACTCCGCCTGCCCCTGCCAACGTGATTCAGCATTCCCAACCGATTCGCCATGCCGTAATAATGTGATAAAAAACTTTTTAGGTTTACTTTTCGTCATTGGGCAACTTCCCCTTTATTAAATAAACTGGGCGGCGTTTCACTTCTTGAAAAATATAACCAACATACACACCAATGAAACCCAGCAATATCATAATAATGCCACTGGCGATTAACAAAATTCCCATCAAAGAACTCCAACCCGGCACAACGCGTTCTGTATTGTTGGTTAACCATAAGGTCAAAACATACGTCAGTTGTGCACATGCTAAGATAAAAAATATAAACCCCGCGCTTAAGCCAATATATAATGGCGCAAGCGAAAAAGAAAAAATTGCATCTGAAGCCAAACGCAACATTTTACCGAAAGAATATTTTGATTTCCCCGCAAAACGTTTCGGCTCTTCATAAGGCAGAATCACACTGTGGTATCCCATCCATGAAATCATGCCTCGTAAAAAGCGGTGATATTCATTCATCGAACGCAAACCATCTAACGCATTCCGACTCATTGCTCGAAAATCTGCCGCACCATTAATCACTTGCGTTCCGCTGATTTTATTAATCAGCCAATAAAAAAAGTTTGAAGTAATTTTTTTGAAAGAAAGCCCACCATCTTCAATGCGTTGCGTTTGCACAATGTCATAACCGTTTTGAATCAATGAAATCATTTGCGGAATCATTTGTGGTGGATGTTGCCCGTCGCCATCCATTGAGATCATCACATCGCCTTGCGAAGCATCCATGCCAGCCGTCAACGCAGCTTGATGCCCAAAATTGCGGCTTAATTCAATTAAAGAAACTCTGGGGTCTTTGGCACAAATTGAACGAAGCGTATCCACTGTCCCGTCGTTTGAGCCGTCATCTACATAGATAAATCGAAACTCATGCGGAAGAGAATCTATCACAGCACAAACATCGGCATAAGTTTGTGCAATCGATTCAACTTCATTAAAGATGGGGATGACTAAATCAATTTTGAGTTTGGCAGACATTTATATGATTCTACCATGCGCCTCACAACCTGACCTGATGCTTGTTTTCTAACAACCTCAGCGTTCGCTCTGCCTCATCATTTTTTTGCGTATCATTCCAACTGAGGGTTTCGCCTAAAATTTCAACCAACTCCAACAAACCTTGCGTGGAAAGTTTCCCAAGCATAGCCAACATAGAACGACGCAAAATTAAATCATCAAGATGTTGCACTTTTTCATGCTGAATGATGTAGATGATTTCGCGCTTGGAATAATTTTGTAAAAATTTTAATGGTTCATCGGGAGCATTTTTTATAAAATCAGCAAAGGCTTCGGCACGTGTGCCATAACGCTCAAATAAAATTTCCAATCTTTCTTTCGATAATCCCGTCCATGCCGCAAGCCCATTGATAAATTTTGTTTTTTCTTCTTGATTTGTTGGATAACCATGCCCGCCCCCAATTTGCATGGACTTGGTATCTTTTTGCCGTTTGATTCCTAAGAACTCTAAAGATTTATCAGTCACTTGTTCTGAAAAAGCGCGGAAGGTCGTCCACTTGCCACCAACGAGTGAATAGACTGGGAATTGCAGATTCGTCCAATCGCCACTTAGCACTTGAATAGAATGGTCGCGACTGTATTGGCTGGTTGATTTTGCGGTGCTATTTTCTAATGGACGAACGCCAGAATAACGAAAGACAATATGGTCATGTGTCACTTGAATGGATGGAAAGACGTGTTTTATCAATTCAAGGAAATAATCCACTTCTTCATCGGTGCAAAAGGCTTCGTCTGGGTTTTCAATTTTAATATCAGATGTACCCACTAAGACACGGTCAAATAATGGGCAAATCAAAACAATGCGTCCGTCTTTGTTTTCAAAGAAAAATTCATTGTCACCAATTGCTGAACGCAATTCAGGGTGATTCAAAACCAAATGCGAGCCTTTTGTGCCACCAATAAATTTTGTGGATAAACCTAAACTATGATTCGAGAAATCTATCCATGCGCCGGAGGCGTTGATTAATAACTTCGGTTGTATTTCATATCGTTCATCGGTTAATTCATCGCGCAAAATGACTTTATCTTTTTCACCGCTGACCAAACTCATATAATTAACTGCACGGGCAGATGAATTCTCCGCTTCAGAATCAAGTATCAGGTCAAGTGCGAGGCGTTCGGGGTTGGTAATCAAGCCATCATAATAAACGGCAGTATTCTTTATATCTGAATTTAGTTGATTCCATTTTTTCAATGAAGTATGACGTGACAAAAATTTATGTTTGGGAACAGTTTTCTGTTTGCCGGTGTAAGCATCGTACATCATTAAGCCTAATTTGATAATCAATGAGCCGCGTTCGGAAGGTTTATCTAACCAGCCAAAAAATTTAAGCGGAGCATTAAGGATGCCAGAAAAATATTTGAAGATTGGAATTGTGGTTGGTAATGGTTTAACAATATGCGCCGCGTTTTGCAACAAACGATTGCGCTCACCCACTGCTTCGCGCACCAAACGAAACTCGCCATTTTCAAGATAACGAATTCCACCATGTGCCATATGTGATGATGCAGAACTCGCCCCTGAACAAAAATCGGCGCGGTCAATTAATAAAACATCCACGCCATTCATTGCCAAATCACGAAATGTGCCAATGCCATTAATCCCCGCGCCGACAATCAGCACAGAAACTTGTGGATTTTGTTTAAGATGAGAAAGAATTTCTTTGCGATTCATAATTTTGTGATTCGGGAATCGGGATTCGGAATTTGTAAAACAATTCCCAAATCACGGTTTCCGATTCCCGTTACTCAATCCAATCAAACGTTCTCGTCACGGCTTTCTTCCAACCTGAGTATAAACCCTGTCGGCGTTTTGCGTCCATTTTCGGAGTCCATTCTTTGTCACGTCCCCAATTCTTTTTTAATTCGTCAGTATCTTTCCAAAAACCAACTGCGAGTCCAGCCGCATACGCCGCGCCTAAAGAAGTTGTTTCCGCAACTTTTGGTCGCACAACAGGCACGTTCAAAATATCAGATTGAAACTGCATCAACAATTCATTGAAGACCATGCCACCATCTACTTTCAATGCACGCAGTTTTACGCCCGAATCTTTTTCCATGGCATCTAACACTTCGCGCGTTTGATATGCTGTCGCCTCCAATGATGCTCTAGCAATATGACCTTTATTAATATAGCGCGTTAATCCAACAATCACACCACGTGCATCTGATTTCCAATACGGCGCATATAATCCACTAAAAGCAGGGACAAAATAAATGCCACCACTATCCTCAACAGATTTCGCCAACGCCTCTATCTCAGGGGATGCCTGAATCAGCGACAAATTATCTCTCAACCATTGAATCAATGCGCCTGTAATCGCAATTGAGCCTTCCAACGCATAAACTGCTTTTTTATTTCCAATTTTATAACCAAGTGTAGTTAACAAACCTGCTTTGCTTTGAACAGGTTTTTCACCTGTATTCAATAACATAAAACAACCTGTGCCATACGTATTTTTTGCTTCACCCGCTTTGAAACATGTCTGACCAAATAATGCGGCTTGCTGGTCACCTAAATCACCTGCGACGGGGATTCCTTGTAGGGGCGAGGTTTCCTTGCCCAAATTCGGGCGGGATGACCCCGCCCCTACGTATCCGTAAACTTCCGATGATGATTTTATTTTCGGCAAAATATTTTTTGGAATCCCCATGATTTTCAAAATCTCATCATCCCAATCCAATGTTTTGAGATTCATCAACATTGTCCGCGAGGCATTGGTTACATCGGTAATATGTTCACCCGTGAGATTCCAAATCAACCAAGAATCCATATTGCCAAATAACAATTCCCCTTTTTGGGCTTTTTCTTTCGCACCTTTGACATTATCCAAAATCCATTTGATTTTCGGACCAGAAAAATAAGTAGCGAGAGGCAAACCTGTTTTCTTTCTAAACCGATCCTGACCACTGACCGCTGACCGCCGTCCGCCGTCCGCCGTCTGCGGTCTATTTCCTAACTTCTTAATAATCACATCCGTCCGCGTATCTTGCCAAACAATCGCATTGTAAATCGGCTTGCCTGTTTTCTTATCCCATACAAGAGTTGTCTCTCTTTGATTTGTCACCCCAATCGCCACAATCTCACTGACTTGTGACTTGTGACCTTCGACCAATTTTTTCAAAGCACCTTGAATTACTTCCTGAGTATTCTTCCAAATTTCCAGCGCATCATGCTCCACCCACCCTGCTTTGGGATAAATTTGTTGATGCTCTTTTTGGTCAACTGCAACCACATTCCCGCCATGGTCGAAAATAATAAAGCGTGAACTTGTTGTACCTTGGTCAATTGCACCGATGTATTTAGGCATAGAAATCTCCTGACTTAATTGTAAAACAAAAATTGATGATGTCGTTGCGAGAAGTGAATGAAATGAACGACGAAGCAATCTCTAAGTAACAATGAGATTGCTTCGTCGTTGTCTTAAAATAAAGATGTAAATTTATTTCTTCGTTGTTTTACGAGTTGTTCGTTTCGGCTTCTCTGTTTTCGCAATTGGCTCAGGTTCTTTTTCTACATCCACATCAGTGAAAAAGCCATAAGCGATTAAAGCCAGTGTTGCACCAATCAATGGACCAAATAAATAGACTACATACGTGTATACATTCGCAAAACTAGGTTCAGCAAAAATTGCGATACCAAAAGTACGCGCAGGATTTAAGGATGCACCAGTTAAAGGTCCACCCACTAAAATGGCGACAACCAACGTCAGCCCAATTGCCAACCCAGCAAATGCGCCGGACTTTCCACCAACAGCATTATGTAAAATTGCATTCACAAGGAAAAAAGTTAATATCACTTCAACAATCATCGCAAGAATTGGCGCAGATGTACTCAACGTCCCAATGGTCGCGCCGTTAGATACATCCCCATAAAACAAACTGAGCAAATAGCCTGCCAATGCCGCGCCAGCAAATTGAGCAATCCAATAATAAACTGCCTGCCCCCACTTAATTGTATTATTCAATGTCAATGCAAACGTTACCGCAGGGTTGATGTGCGTACCTGAAATATACCCAAACGTGTAAATAAACGTCAACACCACCAAACCGTGTGCCAATGCCACGCCTAATAAACCCGCGCCCGCTATCCCTGCGCCTGCACCGATAAATACCAGTGCAAATGTGCCGATAAATTCAGCCAAAAATACTTTTGAATTAAACATAGTTTCTCCGTTGAACAGTTTTAATTTTAAAACCCCAATTCACAAATCAAGTCACGATGATTCCCAATTTCGTACGCCCAATAAAAATGATTTACCAGACATAACTTTCTTGCCCGCCGGTTGAACTTCTTCCAAAACAATTGACCCATCCGCACACGTTACTGCGCCTCTACCTTCGACAGTGAACCTGTTTCCAATTCCTCCGCTTTTCTTTTCGCTTACACTGACTCGAATCACTTTGAGTAAATTCCCATCCCACTCAAACCATGCAGAGGGCCATGGATTCATCGCCCGAACTCGTCTTTCAATTTCATAGACTGAATGATTGAAGTTTAATTTGCCGTCTTCTTTTTTCAACATCGGCGCATAGGTTGCACCTTCATCTGGTTGTGGTTGTGGCGTAATGCTTCCTTCAAAAATTTTAGGGAGAGTCTCAATTAATAAATCTGCTCCAAGTGTAGATAATGTTTGAAAAACAGAACCAGCTGTATCGTCAGGTTTGAGGCGAATGGATTTTTTTGTGAGCATGTCACCTGTATCTAATCCAACATCCATTTTCATAATCGTCACGCCTGTTTCTTCATCACCTGCAAGAATAGCGGCGTTGATAGGTGCCGCGCCCCGCCAACGCGGAAGTAATGAAGCATGAACATTGATGCAACCGTATTTTGGCAAATCCAAAATTTCTTTTTTGAGAATTTGACCAAACGCGGCAACGATAATCACATCAGGATTCCATGTTTGTAATTGTTGAGTTGCTTCTTTTAATTTTTCTGGTTGAATGATTGGGATATTTAATTCAAGCGCCAATGTTTTGACAGGCGGCGACTTTAATTCACGTCCGCGCCCGGAAGCGCGGTCTGGTTGTGTGACAACGCCAACGACTTGATAATTTTGTGCAAGCGCACGCAAAGATGGCAATGCAAAATCAGGTGAGCCCATGAAGACAACTCGAATAGACATGTGCCGATTCTAGCACAGTACCATTGGGTGAAATTGGCTGGTTGCATGTTGGCGTGATTGGATGTAAAATACTTGAAAATTCAAACCAACTTATTCGGAGGAATAAATTATGTCTCAAGAACCTATGTCATCTGATATCACCAGCGACGACAAACTATGGGCGATGCTCTCATATTTGTTACCATTAATCGCTATTGTTGTCCTTTTTATGGAAGACAAAAAGAGCCGTCCGTATGTTAAATTCAACGCAGTCCAATCAATTGTTGCGGCTGTCGTTCTTTCTATCATTGCAACTGTTACTTTTGGTTGCGGTGGTATTCTCGGGTTAGTATTCTTCTGGTGGGCATATCAAGCCTATCAAGGTCAAGATATTCGCATCCCGATGATTACCGATTTCATTCGCAA
>JAEURF010000429.1 GCA_016789205.1 Anaerolineales bacterium | reverse complement strand
ACCGATGCGCTCGCCTGCGCTGATATTGAAGTTGATGTTTTTGAGAACGGGCTGGATGCCAAAATGTTTACTAAGATTATGGATACTAAGCATATGAACGAACTCCTGTAGTTAAAAAGAAAACCGAGGGCAAGCCTCGGCAAAATTAAACGCCAATAGGGAAGTGCCCTGAAACAATTGGTTTAACTACTTGCTGTCCGTCATTCGCTGGGTATCCTTTTTTTAGGTGAAATTCTGCCTTATTATACCTTGGTGGGGTAAACTTGTGAACGTTTTGCACGTCCATGATTAAACGAAATAGGATTAAAAAAAGTTCCAACACAGAGGTGATTATGACGAAGAAGATTTTGGCAGTGCTGGCGCATCCCGACGATGAGTCATTTGGTTTGGGCGGGACGCTGGCATTGTATAAGCAGCGTGGGTTTGAAACATACTATGTTTGTGCAACCCGCGGCGAAGCCGGCTCGGCAGATGCGGAGTTTATGACCGGTTATAAAGATACTGCTGAAATG
>JAEURF010000428.1 GCA_016789205.1 Anaerolineales bacterium | reverse complement strand
GAAATTGGCATAGATGGTTTTCGGATTGACGCGGTCAAGCATTTAATTGAAGCAGATGGCAAAGTAGAAAATACACCTGCCACACATGAATGGTTAAAAGAATTTTATACAGCCTATAAAACACAAAACCCGCAAGCCTATACCATTGGAGAAGTATTTGGTGCAGGTTCCTCTGTCGTCAAGTTATACACAGGCGATGAACTTGACCACATCTTCAATTTTGAAATGTCAAGCGGATTTGTGAACAGCACAAACGGTGGCGCAAGTTCTGGCATCGTCAGTGCGATTAAGTTTGCACAACAAGATATGCCCGATTTCAATTTTGCTACTTTTTTGACCAATCACGACCAAAATCGTGTTATGTCTGTGTTTAATGGTAATGTAGCTAAAGCAAAAATGGCATCTTTCTTAATGTTGACTTCGCCCGGCACACCGTATATTTATTATGGCGAAGAAATTGGGATGCAAGGTGTTAAACCTGATGAAGATATCCGTTTGCCTATGCAATGGAATGA
>JAEURF010000427.1 GCA_016789205.1 Anaerolineales bacterium | reverse complement strand
CAACACTTGGAAATGTTTCACCAGTTGATGCAGGAATTTCTTTTCCGTGAATAAAATGTCCGTAAGTTTTCATAATTGCCTTTTCTTTTTAACCACAAAGGGTCACAAAGGTGCACAAAGGTTTTTAAGAGATTTCCTTCGTGACCCTTTGTGTATCTTTGTGGTTAAGATTTAAATCCGTTCTTCCAACATACTTGCCTTCAACAAATATTCTCTTGCTTTATTTGGATTCTTTGCAATCTCCGCAAGCGACTCATTCCTCTTCACACGTTCTTCATCAGAAGTCATTGCCATATTTTTATATTGCTGGTCTGAATACAACTGCACAGACTCAATCGCATATTTTCTTCTTTCAGTTGAATAATCATCAAGAATAGAATCCGATTCTCCGTTTTGTATCCGTTCCAATTTCTCTGTCAAATTCGCCGCATCATGGATTCCGCTATTCATTCCCATTCCGCCCGATGGATTGTTGTTGTGTGCAGAATCGCCAACTAAAACTACCCGCCCCACTCGAAATGTA
>JAEURF010000426.1 GCA_016789205.1 Anaerolineales bacterium | reverse complement strand
CACGGTAGTAGTTGATTTGGTCAGTGAGGATGTTTTGCATGATTCACTTTAACTTTTTTAAGAACTCACCACAAAGGACACAAGAGCACAAAGATTTGTTAATTGGAAGGCAAAATCCGTGTAAATCCGCGAAATTCGTGGCGAAATTGCTTTGAAAATATTTTAGAGCGTTGTTCTTCTTCATTAAGATATTATATGAGAAACTAAATTTTTTGTGGTGGTAGAATTTTCACATGCTCTCAAAGTTAACTACAAACCAAAAAATATTATTGATATTATTTGCGCTCATTTTATTAATTGGCATATCCATTTGCATTGTATCTATTTTATTCTTCACACCATCTTCTACAACTGAAGAACCCACTGCTAAACCTTATACCACCATTCAATATTGTCGCAACAACCCACAAGAATTATGTCTGCTATCTTTTGGGCGTGATGTTTATGGCAATGCCGTTATCAATATTTTTACCCCAGATGAAAAATTTCCAGATTTTTATTTAAGAATCGTCCGCGCTACAGG
>JAEURF010000425.1 GCA_016789205.1 Anaerolineales bacterium | reverse complement strand
ACGTTTCATGCCTGATGATCTTGCCGGCAAGGTCGTTGTCACGAACACAACCACGCCCGAAGATGTAGAGGCGTTCCGCAAGGCTGGAGTCAAATACCTTGTGACAACAACCCCCGTGCTTGAAGGACGTTCATTCGGAACAAACATGATGGAAGCGGCACTTGTTGCCGTATCGGGAAAGAACCGCCCATTGACCTGGCCCGAATTGGATGAAATGCTCGATAAACTTGGCTTTGAACCTCAATTGCAGGAGTTGAATTAAATATGGATGCCATCGTAACTGCTGGCGGAATTCCGCAGCCGGGCGACCCGCTGTATGTTTATTCCAACGGCGACTCAAAAGCCCTGATCGATGTGGCAGGCAAACCCATGGTGCAATGGATTTTGGATGCGCTTGGCGATTCCAAAAAAGTGGATAATGTCATCGTCATTGGGCTTTCCCCAAAGAGTGGTCTGACCTGTAAAAAGCCCCTGCACTATATCTCCAATCAAGGGCGCATGCTTTCCAATATCGTTGCAGGCGTG
>JAEURF010000424.1 GCA_016789205.1 Anaerolineales bacterium | reverse complement strand
GCTGGTATTTCCTATCGCTCCATTTCAGCCGCAGGCGTGCATGGTGTTGGTTTACGCGCCTTGCCGAAAAATATTTTTAAACTAATTCGTGGCGTGAATGAATCGCGTAAGGTTTTGAATGAATTCAAACCGGATGTTTTATTTTTCACCGGCGGTTATGTCGCCGCTCCGATGGCATTTGCTGGACGAAATATTCCGATTGTTTTATATGTGCCAGATATTGAACCCGGTCTGGCGTTGAAATTTTTAGCAAACTTTGCGGATGTAATTACTTTGACTGCGAATGACTCAAAAAAATATTTTTCATCTTCAAAGAAACTTACCGTCACGGGCTATCCGCTTCGTGCTGGACTTTCAACTTGGTCTCGCAGTGACGCATTCACTCACTTCAAACTTGATTCAACAAAACCTGTTTTGCTAGGGACCGGTGGAAGCAAAGGCTCACGTTCCATTAATCATGCCGTGTTGAAACATCTAAAATTATTGCTTGAAATTACGCAAATCATTCCCATCAGCGGCGAATTAGA
>JAEURF010000423.1 GCA_016789205.1 Anaerolineales bacterium | reverse complement strand
ATACCATTGAACTTGCCAAAGCATTAAACAAAATTGCATTTGGTGAAGAAGGCAACTTAACTTTTAGCACCAACAGTGGCGTTGCATCTCGCCTTAATGCGAATAATACAGTTACCCCTTCTAAAAACCGCACAGGATTAATTGTAATCGGCGTTGTTCTCGTGGTTGCATTGATTGGCTTTTTCTTAATCCGCAACCAATTGATGGCTCCTGATGCTACACCCACTGCAACCATAGTAGCAGAACAACCCACACTAACCACTGTACCGATTACAGAAACATCAGCCCCAGCATTTGCCTCAGCCTGTTCTGCAGATATAACTTTCGCCACCCCAGCAGAAGCGCGTCTTACAGATAATCGCTGTCAACAACGAAGACCCATCGCTTCATTTGCCATCTCAGCAGATGCAGAGTTTGAACTATTAAACCCCGAAGGCTCATGTCGAATCGAATCATCCAGCGCGAGTAGAAAAGTGCTTTCTTGTACTGGACCTGATTTTATGCCTTTAAAATTAAAAGTTTGCCAGCCA
>JAEURF010000422.1 GCA_016789205.1 Anaerolineales bacterium | reverse complement strand
ACTATCTCACGCTTACAACGAGATTTATCTGATTCGACTGTCCGCCGTACGTTTGGAACGGCACTAGGACATACATTAATTGCATGGATAAATTTACAACGCGGATTAAGTCGTATTGCGGCGGATGGGGAAAAAATCAAAGCTGAGTTAAATGCTCATTGGGAAGTCATTGCTGAAGGCGCACAAACAATTTTGCGGGCAATTGGAAAACCTGATGCGTATGAGTCACTCAAGCAAAAGACGAGAGGACGCGTACTCACAGAAGCAGATTTCAAGTCATGGTGCGAAGCGATTGATGTGGATGATGAAACTCGAAAACGATTGCAAAGTCTCTCGCCAGAATCTTATATCGGTTTAGCCATCCAATTGACTGATGCTGTACTTAACAACTGACTGCAATAACAGAGTTATTGATTATCCACCAGCCACTTTGGCGGTAGCCGCAGAGCGTGTATGAACATCTAGTTTTTCGAAGATGGCTTTCAAATGTCTTTTGACCGTATTGGTGGTGATGAAGAGTTTCTCTGCAATTTC
>JAEURF010000421.1 GCA_016789205.1 Anaerolineales bacterium | reverse complement strand
TAGACTAGTAAAGCCGTTGCAATTGAAACATTCAATGAGTTGATTTTTCCGAGCATTGGGATTTGCACTTTGACATCTGCGTGTTGCATCCAAAAATCAGTTAAGCCTTTATCTTCTGTGCCAACGGCGATGGCGATGGATTCTTGCATGTTTACATTGGTATAAACTTCATCCGCAGATGGCGTGGCGGCTAAAACGCGCATCTTTCTTGATTTCAACCACGCAAGCGCGTTAGCAGACTCTACTTCCACAACTGGGAGCGCAAAAACTGCTCCCCTGCTGGCGCGAATCACGTTTGGATTCCATATATCCACACGCGGGTCACAGACGAGGACTGCATCTACTTTTGCGGCATCTGCCGTGCGCAAGATTGCACCTAAGTTACCGGGCTTTTCAATAGATTGCGCCACTATGACTAATGCCGGGTTTGATAATTTAATTTGGTCTAGTGAAGTTTTTGGCGTTGAGAAAATCCCAAGCCAGCCATCTGGATTATCACGATAGGATATTTTTTCAAAGACATTTTTGCTGACG
>JAEURF010000420.1 GCA_016789205.1 Anaerolineales bacterium | reverse complement strand
GACGCCCATTTTTGAAGAGGCAAAGAAGATCGAGGGTCTCACCGCCGCGCAGCTTGGTCCTAAGCAATACGCGCTCATGTCCCCGTGGATGTTGGCGTATCGGGCAAATGAATCCGCGTTTGAACAGATTCAGACTCCCGTAAATGGCTACCTCGACCATTGGTTTAACCTTGTCGAGAACGGCGTCCCTGCGGATTCTATCCCCACAGGCGATTTTGCCGTCCGCGACCAACTCAACCGCAATGCCATTTTCGACCCCGAAGTGGACAAGGTCTGGGCACAGGTGGAACGTCTGGTTGGTGCGGAGACGGGCGCGAAGCTGCGCGATATCTTGAAGAATCAGGAAGTGGAAACCATCTAACCGCGAAGAACGCGAAGTCCGCTAAGAAGAAAAAAGATTCTTTGCGTTCTTGGCGTGCTTAGCGGTTCAAAAAGGAATTTTTATGACTCAACCCTCAAACTGGCAAAAGAACATCGAAGGCGAATGGCACGGATTACCATCCATATTTGATGTGAACGGCAATCACAGCGGATA
>JAEURF010000041.1 GCA_016789205.1 Anaerolineales bacterium | reverse complement strand
CTCCCATACTCTTCGTGTTACTGTGGGAAGGTCAAGTTCAACGTTAGGAACAAGTACAAGTAAACGCGGAGAAGATTTAGTGCCAGATATTGAAATCGTTGTTAAGTTTGATAAGGAATTTTTCGAGTCAAGTTTTGTCATATAACCTCAGCGATAGATAAATCTTATCAACCCCATATAAAATGGTGACAAAGAAATTGAGCAATCGTATAAAGAACAAATAAAAAACGCCCTATTCAAGGGCGTTTTGGGTATTTATAAGGATTTTATTCATCAGCCATGAAGCGGTAGCCGATGCCGGGCTCCGTCAGAATGTATTCTGGGCGTTCGGGGTCCACTTCAAGTTTTTTACGCAATTGGCGCATATAAACGCGCAGATATTCTGTATGGTTTGCATCTGCCGGTCCCCAAACATGAGTCAGAATACTTTGGTGCGTGAGAATTCGTCCATGGTTACTGGCGAGATATGAGAGCAATTTATATTCCGTGCCGGTTAATTTGATTTCTTCATTTTCACGTTTAACAATATGCCAGACGAGGTCAATTGTAAGTGCACCAGCCGTGATTACTTTACTTTGAGTATTTTTTGTGCGCGCGGAATGGCGCAAAGCAACGCGTACCCGTGCTAATAATTCTTCAATGCCAAATGGCTTCGTTAAATAATCATCTGCGCCAGCGTCTAATGCGGCAACTTTATCCCGTTCACTATCACGTACTGAAAGGACAATGATTGGACATTGAGTCCATTCTCGTAAACGCCCACAGACTTCAACACCATCCATGTCTGGTAGCCCCAAGTCGAGGATGATGATATCAGGTTCATTGGTAGCCGCAAGCGTAAGCCCTTCTTCCCCTTTACTGGCTGTTATCACTTTGAAATTTTTCTCAGTCAGAATCGTACGAATCGCACGTTGGATTTGTAATTCATCATCTATGACTAGAATATGCGGCGCATTACTCATTCATTCTCCATATCAATGGGTAGTTGCTGAGGCGGCGCGCCTTCCCACGTAAGTGGAAGTGTGAAATTAAAAGCCAGACCTTCTTGTGTGTTTTCTGCCCAAATTTGCCCATTATGCGCTTCAATGATTCCTTTACAAATGGAAAGCCCAAGCCCTGTACCTGTGACGCGGTCTGCCGCAGTGATGCGATAAAACTTATCAAAGATGCGTTCAAGGTGTTCTTGCGGAATTTGTGGTCCTTGATTGCTCACTTGTACTTGCACCATTTCATGATTAAGTTTTGCACTGATACGAATCACAGAATTTGCAGGTGCATATTTCAAACTGTTACTCACCAAGTTTGTAAAAACTTGTTCTATTTGTACATAATCAACAGGTACAAGTGGCAAGTTTTCCGGTATATCTACTTCAACACGATGTTCATTTGCCAAATGCCGCATCCGCACAAGTACACCGCCAACAATTTCAGACAAAATATTCCATTCGCGTTGCGGCTTAAGTGCGCCTGACTCAATCCGCGACATATCTAATAAATTCCCAACCAACATATTTAAATGGTCGGCTTCTTCATCAATTGCGGCGACTAACTCAACACGTGCCGCCGAATCCCAACTGACTTCATTTCCGCGCAAACTCGATGCGGCGGCTTTGATGGTCGAGAGCGGCGTGCGTAATTCATGTGAAACAGAGGATAAAAGGCTGGATTTCAACTGGTCACTTTCTTCAAGAACCTTTGCACGTGACTCAGCCTCTACCAGCCAAGCGCGTTCCAATGCCAACGCACCTTGGCTTGCAAATATTTGTAATAAGCGCTTCTCTTCTGACGTAATTGCTGATTCGGTTTTCCAAAACTTTATCTCCCCGAGAACACCTCGCGCCGATTGAATCGGTATAGTTAATTCAGCAGGTCGAGTGGGCTGAGTCATTTCCGGTAAATGAAAAGAAAAAACTTGTGAGCCTGTAATATTAATTTCTACATATTCGCCTTGTGATAATGTTTGAATTTGTTTTGCAAGTGCTTTAACAATCAGATGGTCATCATGTAACCCTGCTAATACAGAACTGAGTTCGTAGAGTTGTGTTGCTTCACGTTCGCGTGCAGTTGCCATCGCAAGACCTGCTTGCATTCGCCCCACCAATTGACTAATCACAATCGCAACAAATAAAAAAATAATCAGAATCACCACATCCGTTGGGCGGTGAATAGCTAGCGTGTAATAAGGTGAAATAAAAAAATAGTTGAGTGTAAAAAAAGATAATAAAGCCCCAGCAATGCCAGGTCCAAGCCCCCATAACGCGGTAATCAAACCCAGCGGAACCAAATATATTAAAGCAATTAAAGTAATATCCAGTACATCCCGTAATACAAAAAAGATTGCCGTGATGACTGAAATCAAAGCCAGTGCAAGCAGATATTGCCAAAATTGTTTTATAAAAAATAAACTCCGCATGTTTGCAGAGTTTATTATACCGTTACCGAAAATTTATTATCTTGCGCCTTTTCTGCCAAATTGTTTTTCTAACATATCTACTGATAAATGAATCATGGTCGGTCTGCCATGCGGACATGTGCGCGGAGATTGACATACCTCCAAATCGTTTAATAGACTTCTTTGCTCTTCAGACGTTAACGCCTGCCCAGCTTTGACCGCCAACCTTTTACAGACTCTGCCCGCAATCTTCGCCTCAATCTCCGTTTGGAGCGGACTCTCGTCCTCTTCAAAATCTTCGACCAAAGCCTTTAATGCCGAAGCAGGGTCGCCACCTGAAAATAAAACCGGCATGGCTCTTACTTGAAATGTGTTTGTGCCAAACTCTTCCACTTCAAAACCAAATTGATTCAAAGCGGATAATTGTTCAGTTAATGCTTTTGCAGATTGCGGAGGTAACGTCACCACTTCTGGAGATAATAAACTTTGTGATGGAATATTTTTATTCTCACGCTGTGCCATGAGCTTTTCAAATAAAACTCTTTCATGCGCGGCATGTTGGTCTATGAGATACAACCCATCCGGACCTTCAGCAACGATATACGTTGCACCGATTTGACCAATCAAACGAAGTAAAGGCACATTAGTTGAAAGAGATTCTTGTTTTTGTGAATCGGGATTCGGTATTCGGGATTCGTAACTGTCAACTGACAACTGATTACTGTCAACTGAACTATGTCCAATAGACCAATCCATCCCAATCTCTCTTGATTCAGGTTGTGGCACATAACGACTTCCCCAAAGTTGAGGTGACACGGTCGGCACGGGTGTATAAGCCAATAATGCTTTTCTTACGGAACGCTGAACAAAACTAAAAATTTTATCTTGGCTTCTAAAGCGTACTTCCGCTTTTGTGGGATGAACATTCACATCTACATCTTCGGGAGAAATTTCTAAGAACAACGTCGTCAGCGGATAACGCCCGACCATTAACAATGTGTGATATGCCTGTAACAATGCCGCATTCAAAGCCGAATCTTGTACCCAACGACCATTGATAAAAAATGTAATCTCTCTTCGGTTTGAACGTGTCAATGAAGTCGGGCTGATAAAACCTGATAAACGAAATGATTCTTCATCAGCCATCACTTCTAACATTTGCTTAGCAACATCTACACCATATAAAGCCGCCAGAATCGAACGCCTGTCGCCATCACCTGCGGTTTGCAAAGTGACTTGTTTTCCATCGGTCACTTTGAATCTCACATTTGGGTATGCCAACGCATAACGTGTCACCAATGAATCAATCGCGCGTCTTTCGGTTACATCAGTTTTCAAAAACTTTAAACGCGCTGGCACATTGTAAAAAAGATTTTCAACCCGCACCAAAGTCCCCACCGGTGCGCCAACTTTTTCCACATTGCTTGTAATTCCACCTTCAACTTTTATGCGTGCACCTTCTTTTGCAGATTCAACACGCGAGGTCATCATCATTTGTGAAACGGAACCAATCGAAGCCAATGCTTCACCGCGGAAACCAAGCGTCTGGATATGAAATAAATCATCGGAGCGAACCAGCTTTGAAGTCGCATGACGTGAAGCGGCTAACTCCAATTCATCCGCTGGAATGCCGTGTCCATCATCGGCAACTTCAATCAAAACTTTTCCCGCATCTTCAATCGCAACTGAAATATTTTTTGCGCCAGCGTCTAAAGAATTTTCAATCAATTCTTTCACAACCGAAGCCGGTCGTTCTACCACCTCGCCAGCGGCAATTTGCGAAGCAACTTCATTAGATAACAATCGAATGGGCATGGCGCGATTATAATCGCCGAATGCGATTCACTACCATTTTCTTTGACCTTGACGACACGTTATATCCACCTAGCACTGGACTTTGGAAAAACATAAAATCACGCATCAGTTTATACATGCAAGAACGCATGAACATTCCTGTTGATGAAGTTGAAAGTTTGCGCGAAAAATATTTTCTACAATATGGCACTACCATGCGTGGCTTGCAAGCCCATCATCAAATTGATACAGAAGATTTTCTTGCCTTTGTGCATGATTTGCCATTGAAAGATTATCTAACCCCGAATCTGATTCTACGAGATACAATCGCCTCATTACCTACGGTCAACTTGATTTTTACAAACGCCGACATTCATCACGCCCGACGCGTTTTGTCTGTGCTTGAGTTGAATGATTTATTTGAAACCATAATTGACGTAAACGCAATTTCACCTTATTGCAAGCCCATGCCTGAATCTTTTCAATTTGCGATGAATGTGGCTGGCGAAACAGACCCAAGCAAATGTGTGATGATTGATGACATCAACCGCACCACGCGCGCGGCGAAAGAACAAGGCTTGTTCAGTATTTTGTATAATCAGACTTTCAAAGATGGCGACGCGGACGCACATCTGACGGATTGGAATCAGTTGAAAGGGATTTTGGAAAATGCGTAGGGCGAGGTTTCTCGCCCCTACATACAAGAATCATACAAAACATTCAGCAATCTTTAATCACCAAATGATAACTTTATACGTATATAAGCCAACTGGAGGCTACTGTGAATAATACTGTAAAAGGAATTTTGCTCGTTTTTGGAATTGGAATTCTGATGATTGGCTCGTTTGCTGGCGGGTTTGTGACCGGGAATCTTGTGCCTGTTTCTGTGCCAGGCATGGTCGAAGAACCCGCACCGATTGTGATACCAACCACGTCCGCAGAGCAAGAGGCGGCAACCCCTGAAGAATTGCAGAGTCTATTCTCCCCGTTTTGGGAAGCGTGGAACTTAGTCCATGAAAATTATGTAGACCAACCCGTAGATGATGTTGCATTAATGCGTGGTGCTATATCTGGCATGATGGAAGCATTGGGTGATGAACATTCTTCCTATATGAACCCAGAAGATTTTGAAACTGCCAATGCCGGGCTAGAAGGTGAATATGAAGGCATTGGCGCGTATGTGGATACAACCACAGAATATTTAACCATTACGAGTCCAATTCCCGGTTCTCCGGCAGAACGCGTCGGCTTACTGCCCGGTGACCAAGTGATTGCGATTGACGGTAAAGATATGACCGGGGTAGATGCTGAAGTGGCTCGTTTGCAAGTGCTTGGACCAGCCGGTTCAACAGTTGTGTTAACTGTGCTTCGCCAAGGTGAAGAAGCACCGCTTGAGTTTACGATTGTGCGTGAAAAAATCACTATCGCCGCCGCATCTGGTGAAATGCTAGATAATGGCATTGCTTATATTCAAGTAACCACATTTGGCTCACGCACTACGCCGGAATTGCTTGCCACATTGACTGACTTAATGGCACAAAATCCGAAAGGCATTATTTTGGATTTGAGAAATAACGGTGGTGGATATTTGCAAACGTCTGTTGAAGTCGCTTCGCAATTTATAAGCGATGGCGTAATTTTATATGAACAGTACGGCGATGGCACACGAGACACATTCACAGCCTTGCCAAATGGTTTGGCGACAGATACAAATATTCCAATGCTGGTTTTGATTAATGAAGGCTCAGCATCTGCTTCTGAAATTGTGGCTGGGGCTTTACAAGATACCGGTCGTGCACAATTAGTCGGCATGGTTTCTTATGGAAAAGGTTCAGTCCAAAATTGGATTCCGCTTTCCGGTGAAAACGGTGCCGTGCGTGTCACCATTGCAAAATGGCTGACACCGAATGAAAATACTATCCATGAAGTTGGCCTCACGCCCGATTACGTAGTGGATATGACTGTTGAAGACCGACAGGCTGGCTTAGACCCACAACTTGATAAAGCCGTTGAAATTTTATTGGAAATGATAAATAAATAGACCGAAGGCGATAGACCGTTCAAACGAAGGAGAACAATATGTTTTTTGACATCAACTACTTAATCTTTATGATTCCTGCATTCATCCTGATGGGAATCACCTCATGGTATGTGCGCCATGCTTACAGCAAATGGAGTCGTGTGCGTGCCAGTAGTGGGTTGACAGGCGTTGATGCTACGCGCCGATTAATCTCTATCAATGGATTAACTGGTTTACAAATTCAAGGCACACCTGGCGAAATGACAGACCATTATGACCCGCGCAACAACACACTCTTTCTTTCTAATGGTGTTGCCAATGTTCCATCAGTCGCATCGTTAGCGATTGCCGCGCATGAACTTGGTCACGCTCAACAAGATGCTGAAGAATATTTCCCAATGCGTTTACGTGGATTTTTAGTGCCGATGGTCAACATCGGTTCAAATCTCGGCTGGATATTAATTCTGGCTGGTTTGTTACTCAACATCACAGGTCTCGCATGGCTCGGAGTGATTGTATTTTCTGGCGGTGCAGTGTTTGCATTAGCAACCTTACCCGTAGAATTTGACGCATCAGCCCGCGCGAAAAGAATGTTGGCAAATAGCGGAATCATTCAAACCGATGAAGAGATGCGTGGTGTCAACAATGTGTTAAATGCCGCCGCGTTAACTTATGTGGCGGGTTTAGTCACCGCCATTTTGCAACTGCTGTATTATGTTTCGTTAGTAAGTGGCAGAAGCAGAGATTAAATTAATTTCACCGTCCCGCAGGTTTGAATCTTAAATAAAATCAATCAAACCAACCTGCGGGACGTTTTTACAATGGGGGAACACAGCATCGCAATTCTCCTGCAATAAATCCATCTTGACAAATTAGAACAAGTGTTCTATATTAAGAGCACTTGTTCTTTTATTGTTAATAGGTTCCAAAAAGGAGAATTCCCATGAACCACAAAATAAACTTTCAATTAACATCATTCCTCAAAAATGCATCACTCAAACGTGGTGCAATTTTGGGAGGCATCCTTTTATGCGCCTTGATTGCATTTGAAATCTCAAACTTTGGTGCCACTTCATTTGCACTCGGCGACATTCTCGGCGACTTGCAATTTGCCGGAATGCGTTGGGCAACTATCCTTGCGTTTGCATTTTGCGCCATTGATTTTGCTGGCATCGCTCGCATCTTCACCCCCGAACAAGGGCGCGATGAACCCGCCGAAGTGTATTATCTTTTTGGTGCTTGGTTGCTTGCGGCAGGCTTCAACGCCATGCTCACATGGTGGGGCGTTTCAGTCGCCATTCAAAATCATAGTATTCAAGGTGGCGCATTGGTTGGTCAAGAAACCATGACGAAGGCAGTCCCCATCTTTGTCGCTAGTATGGTTTGGTTAATTCGCGTGTTATTGATTGGAACTTTCTCAATCGCTGGAGATAGACTCTTCACACTTGCGGATGCAAACACTCGATATTCAAACTATCGCAATCAACCGACGTATTCATCGCCTCAAACAAACGTTCGACCTGTGATGCCCGCGACGAATTATCCACGCCCGATGCCAAAACCACGACCCAACCCTATGCCGAATTATGTCAATCAACCTGAACCGACATATCACCCCATCGGCATGAGCGCCATGGACCGTAATCAAAGTAACACCCCTTCCGTTCGGAGGTAGTCCTTGCTTGTGCCCAGATATGGGTATCATAAACACAAGGTTTCGTTTCCCTCTCCCCCATCCAACCGCTGAGACGTCCGCAAAGGCGTCTCATGCGTTTAATTGACTATGTCATTGCGAGCCACGCTCTTGTTCTTGTGGCGAAGCAATCTCCAACTTAATAATAAGATTGCTTCGGGCTGAGTCTCGATACGGACTTCGTCCTACTCGACCATCAGCCCTCGCAACGACATGATGTTATTCAAATTCATCCAATGTACTTTCGCCATGCGTTAACACATACAACCCGCGCGGATTGTTTTCATTTTTATCGTAAATAAAATCTGTAACGATGTAACTTTTTGCAAAGGCAGTTTCAAATAATTCACGCGTAAAGAATCGCCAATCTCTTGCTAACAAAAAATCTTTTGATTTTAAGTCTATAAAATCACCCGGGATTTCTGCGAGCAGTAATCTATCGTCGAAGGGTGGAAGATGTTCAGGTGGCTTGACCAAGTTTCCCGTTAAATGTTGAAGCGCATAAAAAGGATGAAGTCCACTGCGAGCCACGTGACTCAACTTCAAGGTTGGTCGTGAACGTTTGCCGAGTCTTCTTTCAACACGTCTTGTATTAATCCACCAATCTACTTGAAATCTATCGGAAGGCAAACCCGCGTTTAAGCCATCGCGCATTTCGCCATATTCGGATTGACGATACGTTGTGCAAACTGCGCCGAGTTTGGCGATGTTGAGATATGCGTTGCGACTCAAAAGCGGATCATAAGTCCATGTGATGTGGTCGAGACCTTGATGCCGAACCATTTGCCATTGTGCGCGTTTGAGCGCAAAGCCAATCCCGCTATCACGATAATCTGGATGAATGCCCATCATGTGCGAACAATGTTTTGCACGCGGACCATCGGGCAATTCTTCAAGTCCGGGGAAGCCAAAAATAAACCCGACAACTTTTTCTTCATCAAATGCACCCAAAACCAATCCGCCATTATGAACAGCTGTGATGAGCATGTGCATTGGCACAACATCAGTTTCAGAACCTTGCCAAACATCACGTTGTAAATTTTCGATTAAACGTAACTCTTCGGGTGTATCAAGTAAACGAATGTTGTAAGTTATTTTTTTCATGTTTATTAATTGGGACGCTGATGAACACAGATAAACGCAGACAGTTAATAAAAAATTCAGCGTTCTCAGCGTTTATCTGCGTCCTAAACTGACTCTTTCTGTAATAGTAGACCATAGGCGTTGATACCAACGCTTTTTGATTAAATAATCAAGCCGATATGAAAAACGTGCAGGCATTAACCCAAAATATCTAGACATTGAATCTACAGCGGTTGTGCGATTGACTGCGAAATAATCTAAAAAGAAAGATGAAATTGGAAAATTTGGTAACACGCCTTCGAGAAAAACTGTCATTGCTCTTAATGTAATCGGCGAAAGCGGAAGCAAATATCTGTTTTTGCGTGTGGTATTCATAATAATTTCGATAATTTCTTGCAACGTAAAAAATTCATTGCCACCAATTTCATAGACTTGATTCAAAGTCTCTTCTTTTTGAATAGACCATAACAAACAAGTGACCAAATCTTCTACCCAGACGGGTTGCACGACTGTTCGCTTTCCAGACGGAATAGGGAAAACCGCAAACGATGAACGAATCAATCTGGCTAAATTATTGGTGAAGTGGTCTTCTGGTCCATAGACTAATGATGTGCGAATAATTGTGTATGGCACTTTCCCATTGCGGATGCTATCTTCGGCAATGCCCTTTGCTTTGAAAGCAGGGTAGCCAGATGTTTTCGCCGCACCCAAATGACTCAAATACACGATTCTATCTACACCTGCATCTGCGGCGGCTTCGACCAAATTTTGTGTGCCTTGAATATCAGCACTTAACAAATCTCCGCGTGCACCTTGATTTTCAGCACTCGCAAAATGGAAAATCGTTTCC
>JAEURF010000419.1 GCA_016789205.1 Anaerolineales bacterium | reverse complement strand
GTTTGGGAAGGCAGGTTAAGTTTTGAAAGAGGCGGGACAGCGGAAAGAGGCGTGTCTCCACCGCCCGGGAAAAAACGACCAAGAAAATACCCGCCAGCCGTTGCGAAAAGTAAAGCGAACAGGATCAGGAATTGCATTAAAAGGTTTTTGGACTTCATAAACATCCTCCTTTACCCCGCTCATCTTACACTAAAACAATTTCACCCGCCTGACGAATGACCAACGACTTTCCTATGAACACACGATATTCAACCGATCTCCGTGATGATCGTCCGTTTTGCGCCTGCGGATATCAATGCACTCGCCACAGACTCCGCCCGGGCTTGCTCCACCAAAGCGATCATATTCCCCCCCCGTCCACCGCCGCTGAGTTTGGCTCCGAGTGCGCCAGCATCCTTCGCTGCAGATACAAGCGTATCCAACTCAGGAGAGGAGACGGTCATTTCCTGAAGCAGGGCATGGTTATGGTCCATGAGCTCACCAAGTAATTCAGGTTTGCCGCTCTCGATGGAGCGACGGGCAATCAAAGAGATTTGTG
>JAEURF010000418.1 GCA_016789205.1 Anaerolineales bacterium | reverse complement strand
TATTTACGGCGACTATTGCACAGGCTATGTTTGGGGATTGTTCTTATCAAATGGACAATTTCAAAATCAAAGATTGTTTGAAACAGGAATTACCATCACTACATTTGGTCAGGGCGAAAATGGGGAGATTTATCTGGCAAGTGATAACGGTAGTGTGTATACATTAACGAGAAAATAATTTCTACACGTAGGGGCGAGGTTACCTCGCCCCTACATTGTTTTGATGTGATTAATTCTTCAAGAATTTTTTCACTTGCGCATCAACTGGCTTTGCTATTAATTCTTTTGGCTTTGCTACTTGTTTTAACTTTCCATCAATCAACACTGCAACACGTTTTCCATATCGCATAGCTTCATTCAAATTATGTGTTACAAAAATCGTAGTGCGTTTTTCTTTGGATAACACTTTCGATAAATCTTTCAACAACTGAATTCTTGTGGGTGGGTCAACTGCGGAGAATGGCTCATCCATCAATAACAAATCAGGATTGAGAATAAATGCTCGCGCCAAACTGACTCTTTGCGCTTCACCCCCTGA
>JAEURF010000417.1 GCA_016789205.1 Anaerolineales bacterium | reverse complement strand
AGTACCAAAAGCAAAGAGCGTAAACACATTTTAGAAGCATTGGAAAACAATGATTTAAACTTAATAATTGGTACACATGCATTAATTGAAGATCAGGTTGTTTTTGCCGATTTGGGTTTAGCTGTAATTGATGAGCAACATCGTTTTGGTGTGCAACAGCGCTATAAACTTTGGAGCAAAAGCAAAACGGTGTTGCCGCACGTTTTGGTTATGACAGCAACACCCATACCACGCACCTTAGCCATGACACTGTATGGCGATTTAGATGTAAGTATTATTGATGAATTGCCACCCGGGCGTCAGCCAATAGTTACGCATTTAAGGTTTGAGAATAACCGTTTGCGCGTTTTCGGATTTTTAAAAGAAGAAATTAAAAAGGGCCGCCAAGTGTATATAGTATATCCATTGATTGATGAAAGCGAGAAAATGGATTACATGAATCTTATGCAAGGCTACGAAGCTGTGGTGCAATATTTTCAGCAACCCGAATACAAAGTTTCAATTGTACATGGTAAAATGAAGCCGGCTGATAAAGATTT
>JAEURF010000416.1 GCA_016789205.1 Anaerolineales bacterium | reverse complement strand
ACCGTCGCGTACACCAACAGCTTCACGTACGCCGACGAAAACCCTCTCACCGACGCCAAGCAATACGCCCACGCGTACTCCAACCCGTACGCCAACTGTCATTACACCAACGCCAACCAGGACGCCAACACGGACTCCTACTGCAACGCCAACAAATACTCCGCTACCGTCAGATACTTAGTTAGATTTTCTAAGCAACAAAAGAAACACCAGCCAAATGGCTGGTGTTTCTTTTACGGTATAATTTTATAGGTAAAATCCTGTAATGATAACATTTCAAACGATCAGGATGTTTACACAAGAGTCTTCTAATAAACAGGAGGTGCAATACAATACTATAAATGGGAAAGACAGCGCATGGACTCCGTTTACGGAGTTGACGAGGACGAGGGTTCTCCATTGCGAAATGGAGCTAAGGACGCTTTTGGCGTTCGAAAATCGAGAGATCAGCGGAAGCCCTTCGGGTGGCGCCACCACCCGTCCATCTTTCCCTCCAGAGAGAATCGCTGTTTACAAACTTGCGCGGGTAACTGTAACTGC
>JAEURF010000415.1 GCA_016789205.1 Anaerolineales bacterium | reverse complement strand
CAAGGCGCCCATCGAGCCGTCACAGGCTTTGTGGACAGAAACCTTCAAAGCTGAATCAGAGATCCCCACCATTTTGGAAATGCGCTGAATATAATCCAACGTGATCGGACCGGTCATGCCAATCAAGACACCTTCCACTTCACTGGCACGCCAACCGCATACATCAAGGGTCTTCCTCAATAAACGCGCACCGACTTCCAATTCCAATTCAAGGTTTTCTGCCGCATTCAGTTCAGGAACATGCTGACGGTAATTGAAGCCAAGTTCTGCCAGGTTTAAGATATCGTCGGCTTCGAGAGGTCTTTTATTGCGTTCAGCGATAAAGGAAGGCAGGGACTCGTTACTGTAACTCTGCCCCCAGGAGCCATATGCGCCTCCAATGCCAAGCCGAGAGTTGTATACACCCTCCATGCCGAGCGGCACTCCGGAACCTACCGGAATGACGGATGTTTCCACGTTGGGACGTTCATAAAACGATGCGGGTACAGGGTTGTCTGACATACAAGTAACTCCTTTTCAGGTTAAAACCCCAAGCAGACAA
>JAEURF010000414.1 GCA_016789205.1 Anaerolineales bacterium | reverse complement strand
ACCGGCACATGTAGTGTCTTCTATAATCAATCCGGCAACACCAATTACTCTGCCGCACCGCAAGTACAAGAAGATGTGACCGCAACAGACAGCCCTGTCTTTACAAGTGCAGATAACACAAGCTTTGATTTTGGCTTCTCTGATACATTTGCTATCACAGCCACAGGGAATCCTTCTACCATGTCCATCACAATGACTGGTGAACCTGCAGGCGTTACATTAACCGATAATGGCGACGGCACAGCTACATTGAATTATGACGGAACAACCTCACCTGGTGTGTATACAATTACCTTCACAGCCAACAACGGTGTTGCGCCAAATGGTGTTCAGACCTTTACTCTGACCATCCGCAACGGACCGGTTGTAAATATTGTTAATTCTTCACCAGATACCGGCAATGGAAGCATCAGCGAAAACGAAAACTTTTCAACCACGCTCGGCGTCACACAACTTATGGTTGAATTTAATCGTGATGTATATGATGACCCAACAGATACGACAAACTTTGCTGATGATGTCACGAACCCAGCAAATTATTTACTC
>JAEURF010000413.1 GCA_016789205.1 Anaerolineales bacterium | reverse complement strand
CTGCCGTTTTAGAATACGGCGGACCGTTCTCGCAATACTTTGAATCCTACGAACATCGCGGCGAGCAAGTGGAAATGCTCAAGGCGGTGGCGAATGCCCTTTCTACTGGCGGGCATCTCATGGTCGAAGCAGGGACCGGTGTGGGTAAATCCTTTGCCTATCTCGTTCCGGCGGCATTGTTTGCGTTTCAGAACAATACGCGGGTAGTCGTCTCTACGAACACAATCAACTTGCAAGACCAGCTCATCAAAAAAGACATCCCCGATCTGCAAGCCGCATTGAATTTGAACGTCCGTGCTGCCGTCTTAAAGGGACGCTCGAACTATCTTTGTCCGCGCCGATTGCAATACCTGCGCTCGCACGGACCCGCCAACGCCACCGAAATGCGCGTGCTGGCAAAGATCATCGTCTGGCAATTGGACAATCCCTCCGGCGACCGCAACGACTTGAACTTGCAGGGACCTCTCGAACGCGAAGTGTGGAGCCGACTCTCAGCGGAAGATGATAACTGCACAACAGAATCATGCCTCGGTCGGATGGGAGGCGT
>JAEURF010000412.1 GCA_016789205.1 Anaerolineales bacterium | reverse complement strand
CATGGCAAGCAACGGCGCCTGCCAAATTCGCCGTTGAAGGATACGCCCAAGAAGAATCACCCCGAAATATCCGCCGATCACCACAGGGATTGGAAGGCTGGATACAAAAAGAGTAAAAAGACAGATCAAAGCCCCCCAATGCCAGTGTGTATCCACACGTTCTTGCAATGCCCAGGCAGCAAGCAGCACCAGAGATAAGTCTGCAAAACCGCCTAACAACTGAACCTGGCTAACGATCGAAGATTGTAGAATCACAGCCAGCCCAAGGATGGGAAAAGCAATTAAATTACGCATGAGGTTAAGGGGATGGTGTGGTTACCGGTTCGAGAGGAGCAATGTTTACCGGGCGGAAGTTGGTGATCACAAGAACGATCTCAAGGCGGGAAAAATCCACGGCGGGTTGAACCGTCGCTTGTTGAAACAGCTCAAATTCGAGAGAGCGAACCGTGACGATCTGTCCAATGATCAAATCGGCTGGGTAGCCTCCACCCAAACCGGAGGTAAGAATCAAATCCCCAGACTCCACCGTAACATTTTGTGATATCAAATCAAGAGAG
>JAEURF010000411.1:247-559 GCA_016789205.1 Anaerolineales bacterium | reverse complement strand
AAGTGGCGTTAGATCGTAAACTGTCATACACCAATGATTTGTTGCATGAAGATTCGGAATTCGCTTGGCTTTTGCGCGAAATGGGCGAAGGTTTGGTGACCCATTATGCCGCACCGTTGATTTCTAAAGGCCAAGTCAAAGGGGTGCTAGAGGTTTTCCATCGGTTACCTCATCAAGTTGATAGCGATTGGTTGAAATTTCTGGAAGCTTTGGACACTCAGGCCGCCATTGCCATTGATAACGCCGAATTGATTGACAGTTTGCAGGCTACAAATACTGAACTATCGCGCGCCTATGAACAGACACTGGAAG
>JAEURF010000411.1:0-237 GCA_016789205.1 Anaerolineales bacterium | reverse complement strand
TTTGCGTGACCGCGAAACAGAAGGCCATACCCAACGCGTCACCGAAGTAGCTTTGCGATTGGCGCAATCCTTGGGCATTCAAGGTGAAGAGTTGGCGCACATTCGCCGGGGAGCTTTGTTGCATGATATTGGCAAAATGGGCATCCCTGACCCGATTTTGCTTAAGCCCGGCCCGTTAACGGGTGATGAGTGGAAAGTGATGCGCTTGCATCCGGGCTATGCCTATCAAATGTTAGC
>JAEURF010000410.1 GCA_016789205.1 Anaerolineales bacterium | reverse complement strand
TGACATTTTTTCCACACGCCGAAAGATTCATTTCATTCAATTGACCAGTCAACGTTTCTTCTGGTTTCAGCAATGTTCCCCAAACAGATGAATCTCCAATTACGATAACTCGAAATTCATCTTCTGTTTTTTCTGTTCCACGAATCACATGCGATGCAAACATTGCATCCAAGTCAAACAGGCTCAAGTTATATGATTGCTTTGGGTTTTCTCCGAATGGCAAACGCTCTCTGCCTTTGAAAATAGAGTTATACAAAGAAAACTTTCCAATCTCAGGTTGCCATAAAGCAATGATGAGATTGAAGATGATAAAAAGAAAAATGCCCTTTATAAAAACATTAAAGTAATTTATATCTTTCATATAACCTTGTTTGTGTCATTCTGAGTGAAACGAAGAATCTCTACGATTATCTCAGAGACCCTTCGCTACGCTCAGGGTGACACAATTCCAAATAATTTCAAAATAACCTGCCACGAAGTGACAGGAGAACTCAATGCAAAAAATATCCAGCCAAGTGCTACAAAGTGAAATGTGAAGATAATTCCACTAACATTCACT
>JAEURF010000040.1 GCA_016789205.1 Anaerolineales bacterium | reverse complement strand
GAGGCGGGCAATTTTTTCATCTTCAATCAGAATATCAGATTGAAATGTTTTTTCGGCAGTCACCAGTATTCCGTTCTTAATCAGGGTTTTCATGCTTCTATTTTATACCAATTTGAATCTGATATAATTTTCCTAATGAAGCCAAGACGATTTTTAATTTTATTTGTATTAATTTGTTTGTTGATGTTTGGTTTGTGGTTGCCAGCAAACGCCGCACCACTGACACAACAATATTCAACGCCTACACCCGGCGCGGATGGGCGCATTGTTTATGTGGTGCAACCCGGCGATAATTGTTTTCGCGTGGCGGCTTTGCACACCATCACAGTAGACCAGTTGCGCCAGTTGAATTCTAAGTTGGATGAAAATTGTACATTGGTGGAAGGGCAAGAATTGTTAATTGGGATTGTTGCACCAGCCACTGCTACACCTGAAGCGGTGACTGAGTTGGGCACACCAACGGTCACACCAACACCATTATCTGGGACTACTGAAGTGTGTGTGTTGTTATTTAACGATATAAACGGCAATGCGATTCGTGAAGAGACTGAACCAGCAGTAGCAGGTGGCGCAGTAAGTTTGACAGAAACAAATGGTAAATATTCTGCTTCTTTGGATACTGTTATTCCGTCTGACCCGGAGGCGTATCAAGGAATTTGTTTTACAAACATTCCCGAAGGAATGTATAACGTAACAGTAGCTATTCCGGATAATTACAATCCGACGATGGAATTAAATAGTTCTTTTCAAGTAAATGCAGGTGACATTGCTTTTGTGCCGTTTGGAATTCAATCTCGTGATGTGGTGGTAGACCCCGGCGCAAATGAAGAAAATAACGGCGGTGGGCAATCTACAATTCTTGGAATTGTAGGCGGTCTTCTTTTATTAGGCGGTGCAGGGTTGGGATATTATGCTTGGCGCACAAGCCGACCAGAAAGTAAACTTTCGGGCGGCGGGTATTTGAGAAAGTAATCCGCTAATCTTCACAAATATGAAACGCAGATTTTTATATCTGCGTTTTTAATTTAAATGTTTTTCGATGCAAAGGCGAATAACCAAACTTTTTTATTTTTGTGCGATGCGCAAGTGTGCCATAGCCTTTGTGATTCGCAAAATGATATTTTGGATACAGTGAATCTAATTGGCACATAATTTCGTCACGCGCGGTTTTGGCAAGGATAGATGCGCTAGCAATACTTAATGATTTCTGGTCACCTTTGACGATGGCAGTTTGAGGAATATCTAATTCGGGAAGTTCGAGTCGAAAATCAGTTAGCAAAAAATCTGGGATGAAGTGCAACGCCTCAATCGCACGGGACGCAGCGAGGCGGGTGGCAGGCACGATTCCAATCTTGTCAATTTCTTTAGCAGATGCAAAACCGATTCCCCACGTCAGTGCGACTTCTTTAATTTGCGGGATTAATTTTGTGCGTTGGGTTGGGGTCAATTGTTTAGAATCATGTACCCCATTCAATAGGTTTAGAAGCGAATTATCTTTTGGCAATATCACCGCACCAACATATACTGGACCAGCCAGTGCGCCACGCCCGGCTTCATCTAGCCCGGCAATATGTGCACACGCAGACCATAATTGATTTTCATACGTCAAATCAGGTTTTGAAATCATACTTGCCGCGTAAAGCGTTGATGTGAATTTGGAAGATGTCACTAATCATTTTCAGTGCATCGCGCACCGCACTGACTTTGCTATCTGCATAAAAATACCAGTCAATTGGAATTTCTACGATGCGTAATTTTTTTTTGCGGGCGAGATATAAAATTTCAATGTCAAACGACCAGCCTGTGAGTGTTTGTTGACGAAACAAATCTTCAGCAACCTCTGCACGAAAACATTTGAATCCGCATTGGGTATCGTTTAATCCTGAGAGAATCAAAGTTTGAATCAAAAAGTTGATTGCCCGCCCGCCAAAGTGACGATAAGAAGGTTCGTTATAACGAATTGCACCGGGTGCTTCACGCGAACCAATTGCAATGTCAAAGTCTGTGAGTTGTGGCGGGATAAATTTTGCTACTTCTTCAATTGGCATAGAAAGGTCAGCGTCGCAGATGAAACGATACTCACCTTTTGCTTCCAACATGCCGCGTCTCACGGCGTTGCCTTTGCCGCGTTGTGCTTCTTTTAGAATCATTAAATTGGAATGCATTCCTGCATATTCTTGTGCAACTGCAAAGGTGCGGTCTGAACTTCCATTCTCAACTATAAGTACTTCAAATGAATAATTTTGTTTGTTGAGAAATAATAAAACCTGCTCTAATGTGCGAGGCAAGCGGGCTTCCTCGTTATAGGCAGGGATGATGATGGATAAAAATGGTGTGTTCAAAGTGAAAGATAGTTTAGGAAAAAGTTAAGATAATGTAAGCACCAACCGCAATGACACAACATTCAATGATAAACATGCCCACCAATAAAATAATTTGGATTCTATTCAAACCACGTGATTTTTTAGGAGCGTTGTTTCGGAGCGGACGTGCTGGGCTGGATTCGCGTAGTTGCTGTGGAACATCATTAACTTCTTTTGAGGCGTTGAAAATAGCTTGGGCACGAGAACCAGGCGTCCCGTCAAGTGCAGAGGCGTTGGCGCTTTCATCTACTGGTGGCTTTGGGTCAAGAATTTTATCTGCAAGTGCATAGACTGATTCTGGTCGCAAAACGGGTGCTTCTTGGATTAATGAGGTTGCAAATTGTTTGATGGCATCGCTTCGCAACACGCGCGCAACTGGTCGCAAGGAATCTATTTGTGCACCGGGGTCGCTGGCAATTAAGACAGGTTCAATGCGCACATCGGTACGGATATTATGTTTTTCAAGATATCTTTGAAAGGCTCGGGTGAGTTTTGCAATTAAGTCAATCAGATTTCTTCGTTCTGGCGCTGGACTGCCGTTATTGATTAACTTATTCCATTCTGACCCTACCGCTTCAAAGTGACCTTTAACCGGCGTGGCTAAAATGACAGAAATACTGCCGGGTCCAAGCAAAATCATTGGAATCACAATTTGGCTATCGGGCAAAGTGAAATTGCGAATCAGCACAAACCCTTTTTCAAGCAAACGGTCTAATTGCCCCATGACAATTTTTTGCGCTTCAAGTTCAGGATACCAATTAAACCCATATTTCAAGGTTCCTTGAATACGGGCAATCATGCTGATATTTCCGGCTTCATCTTGAAGCGAAGTTTTGTCTATAATTCTCATAATATTTTTATTACCACAAAGGGCACGAAAAACACAAAGGCTTAATTATTAACAAGATTTGTGTAAATTCGTGGCTGAAAAATCTTTCTTAGAAGAACGGAACATTCTCCAACTCATCGCGTTTTGTATTTTCGCGCGTGGCAATATATTCATGTCCGTTTTCTTTTACAAGTATAACGGGCTTTTCAGTTTTGAATGTGCTTGCCTTAAAATCTTCACGTGAGCCGGTTACAAATTTTTTACCTTTTTGCAAACGCTCCAACAAAGATTTTCGGTCTAGCACAACCCAATCCGAAAATGTAAAACCGCGCCGTTCATAGACACGCACAAATTGGATTTGCCCGTTCTTAAAACGAGCCGCTTCAATTAAACCATCAATTTTCTTTGCCATTTTTTTTCCTCTTCGTAATTATATTTTAACACAATGGGTTAAATGAAAAAGACCCGTTATGAAAATATAACGTGGTCTTTCTGTTGGGGTGAGAGGATTCGTATCATCCCCTCAATGGGGAAACCTGCGACTATTTTGAAAATTGTGTCGGGGCGAGAGGATTCGAACCTCCGACCCCTTGCTCCCAAAGCAAGTGCGCTAGCCGGACTGCGCTACGCCCCGAAACATATCAAGCCCGCCGAGTATAATGCGAAGGATGAGTATACGTCAAGCAAATTTGTTTCAGATATTTCTCCCGCTTCTCTATTTAATTTCAGCTTGTTCCTCCAGCGTAGACATTTCTCCAACCCCCACAGCCACCATTCCACCACCAACCGCAACACAAACATTGACCCCCAGCCCGATTCCACCAACCGCAACTGCTACTCCTTTAACCTGTCTTACACAACCTGGCGAAGTAAAAGCGGATGTAATTTCCACAACCAATCCGCCCCAAGAATTTTTGATTTATCTTCCACCATGTTATAACGAATTAACAGATAAAAAATATCCAGTTTTATATTTACTGCATGGACAAACATACAATCAAGACCAATGGGTGAGGCTTGGCGTGCCTCAAATTGCAGACAAATTGTTTTTTTCAAATGAAAGCCCGCCTTTTATTATTGTCTTTCCTGATGACCGTTTTTGGAATCTCCCCGCTGGTGCAGGCTTTGGCGACAGATTCATTAATCATCTCATTCCATACGTTGACAAAAATTATCGCACCAACCCAAACCGCGAAAATCGTTTTCTCGGAGGTCTCTCACGCGGCGGCGGCTGGACTATTAAACTCGGCTTTGAACATCCAAACCTATTTAGTTCACTTGGTTTACATTCGCCTGCTATCTTTTTAGACGATGCACCTGCTATTGAAAGAGTGATTAAAAATATTCCCGAAGAATCCCGCCCGCGTTTGTGGGTAGATGTTGGCGATAATGATAGTGAACTAGATAGCATATTACTATTTGAACAAGTTCTCACACGCATTGGTTATATCCATGAATTTCATTTTTATGCAGGCAGTCATACAGAAGAATATTGGTCTGCACATGTGGAAGAATATTTGCGCTGGTATGCAAGTGGTTGGGTTGAAAATCAATAAGATATAATTTTGTAAAAAAGAGTGCGTCGCACCTGATAATAGGAAGATTAATCCTATCGGGAAAGTGCGACGCACCCTGTTGAAGGAGACTGAATGAATATCTTTATTACAGGTGGGGCGGGTTATATTGGTTCTGCGACAGCAGAAGCATTAATCAAAGCAGGAAACAATGTCACAGTGTATGACTCGCTGGTGACCGGTCACCAAGCCGCAGTTCCGGAAGAAGCGGAATTTATCCATGCTTCGTTAGATGATAGCCATGCACTCGCCGAAGCGTTAACATCCAAAAAATATGATGCAGTCATGCACTTTGCGGCATTTATCGAAGCAGGCGAAAGTATGAAAGACCCTGGAAAATTTTTCAGAAACAATTTTACGAATTCATTAAGTTTGATGGAAACAGCGGTACAAACAGGTGTGAAAAAATTTGTGTTTTCATCTACGGCGGCGGTGTATCAATCGAGCGAAGAACCATTGACAGAAGAATCGCCACTTGGACCAACCAATGTATATGGTCACACAAAATTAATGACCGAACAAACGCTTGAATGGTATCGCAGTATTTATGGATTACATTTTGCGGCGTTGAGATATTTCAACGCGTGTGGAGCATTACCGGGCAGGGGAGAAGCGCATCAACCTGAGTCACATTTGATTCCGCGTGTGTTGCAAATTGCTTTAGGTCAAGCAGAATCTGCAACGATTTATGGAACAGATTACCCAACACCTGATGGGACTTGTATTCGTGATTACATTCATATTGCTGATTTAGTCTCAGCTCATACTCTGGCATTAAATGCTTTGGATAAAAAGGATAGATTAATTTACAACGTGGGGAGTGGCAATGGTTTTTCGGTGCGTGAAGTGATTGAAACTGCGAGAAAAGTTGCAGGTCATACAATTCCAGCGATTGAGGCTCCACGTCGCCCCGGTGATTCGGCTCGTTTGGTAGCATCGCCAAAAAAGATTATGAATGAATTGGGTTGGAAACCACAAAATACAAATTTACAAGATATTTTGTCAAGCGCGTGGGAATGGCACAAATCACATCCGAATGGGTATGAATAAAATTCTGCAACGAAATTTTCTTTTTATCGTATTTTTATCATCAAACCCTAAGAAGGAAAAAGAATATGATTGAAAAAGAAATTAACATCAATGCAAATGGAAATAACTTATCAGGCACAATCTGCCTTCCAAGTGAAGAAGGCAGATTCCCTGTCGTTTTGATGATTCACGGCAGTGGTCCGCTAGACCGTGATGAAAATATGCCAGTGCAAAAACTAAATGTGTTTAATGCTATTGCTCATTCTTTGGTACAGCAAGGCATTGCAAGTTTACGTTACGACAAACGAGGGTGTGGCAAAAGCACTGGAGATTATTATTCAGCGGGTCTATTTGACGTTGTAGATGATGCTGTTAGTTGGTTTGATTTTGCAAAAACGTATGAATATTTTGATGTAAATCAAATATTTTTGTTGGGTCATAGTGAAGGTTGTATTATTGCTCCACAGGTCAATATTCAACGCCAAAGTGTAGCAGGACACATTTTGCTTTGCCCGTTTGTAGACAAAATAGACTCTATTCTTATGAAGCAAGCTGCACAAGTTGAAAAAGAGTTTGAGGAATTAAAAGGTTTTGGTGGGTTTATTCGTAAATCATTAGGGCGCATGATGGGTGCGAATGTAGAAAGCCAGAAAAAATTAATTGATAAATTAAAATCATCAGACAAAGATACAATGCGAGTGATGCTTCAAAAAATACCAGCAAAATCTTTGCGCGAATTAATTAGCCTCGACCCGCCTGCCATCTTCAAACAAATTACAAGTCCGATGTTAATTATTGGTGGAGAAAAAGATTTGCAATGCGATCCTGCCGATGTTCACAAAATTGCTGAGTTGGTGAATGCTCCAGTAGCAAAACATGTGATTAAGAATCTAACGCATGTTTTGCGCTTTGACGAAGGCAAGCCATCTATTTTAGAGACTACGAAGTTGTTGAGTAAACCAGTTGAACCGATTGTTTTAGAAACAATTGAAAATTGGTTGAAAACTAAAGTTTTATAAATAGCGTGCTTCCATCTTATCTATCGCTTCTTTGGCTTCGGCTAAACCGACGTTATACATTTCTCGATAGACCTTAATCGCTTCAATTTTATTACCTGCTTTTAGCACTTCAATTATCTTCGCATTCTTTTTATCAGGGTTATCTGAATATTCAATGCGCAAATGGTCGTAGATAAATTTCAAGCGGTCTTCTAATTCGTTAACGCGTGCACGCAGTTGGATTAAATCAATTTCTGTAGACATATTTATTTTCCTTTCAAACGTCCCGCAGGTTTTTGAGAAGATTTTGATTCTTTGATTTAACCTGCGGGACGGTGATTATCTTTCGCATCTGAATCGGGCTAACGCCTCATCAAACAAGGGGCGGGCTGATTCTGCATTGGGGACATATACCTTCCATGCAAAGACTCTGTCTCCGCATGTCCATGCGGCGGAGCCACCAAAAGGTAAGGCGGGTGTAGCAATGGTTGTAATCGCGCCATAAAGTACATTCATATCTCGAACTAGAAATACATCTTCACTGCCGGAAGCTGTATCAACTTGGTCATCTAAGATGGTATCGAGTAAAAATTTAGGGTCGGCGGTACCGGGTGAAATTTGCCACATCACTTGTAAAAATAAATTGGCATTGAATGCCGCCAGTAAGCCTTGACTATAAGTACTAGGTGAGGCTGGGTTTTGTTGTGCGCTGACGTCAAAAAATGATACGTCAAAAGGGTGACCGATGCAGAATTGATATTCACAGAATAAACCTGCCAAACTAAATGGCGTTGGGGAGGGAAATGGCGTTGAGGGCGGAATGTTTGTAGTGACCGGCATTGCGGCAATAGTAGCGGCAACAGCTTGTTGAATCTGTTGTGCTGGGCTGGGAGTCGGTGTCCGCGAGCAGGATGCTGATAAAAACAGAATCAGGCTGAACGTTAAAGAAAGAAGCGTTTTGTTTTTCATCTTGAGATTATAGCAAATCTAAAAAGAGAAATGCCAATATGGCTCCGACAACTGACATGGAGATGCCCCAGAGTAATAAGCCTCTGAATATTTTTGATTTGTTTATCGTTGCTGGAAGTGCCGCTAAGCACAAAGCGCCGAGTGTGGATAATGGGCTGACATCTACTAAGTGTGAACCGACATCTACAGCAACGACCATATCAATTAGGTTTCCGCCGCCTAATCTTTCGATTAAGGATGGCAAGAGCGGAATAAATGTTGGCATCACAACGCCTGATGAACTGCTGTAAATGGAGACAAGCCCCGTGATAAAGGCTAATAATCCATTGATTGTTGTTGTAGATGAATAGGATGCTAAAATGTTTGTTGCTAAATCAAGCCCGCCGGTGATTTCAAGCAAGCCGACTAAAATGCTTATGCCTGCTACTAGCGAAATAATTCCCCAAGGGAGTTGTTGAAGTCCTTTATCTAAATCGCCAATTTTGAATAATGCTAATATGCCAGCCAATACAAAAACCCCAATGGTTACAGATATATTGAAAACGACCACGCTGACCACCAAAGCCATAATTGCGATTAAGGTAATTATCTGTCGAGTATTAAATTGTTGGATGTTTGATTGAGTTAATAGAGGATTGGCTTGGGCGGTTTGAATGCGATAACCACGAAAGAAAAAATAAGCAACTAATGCGCTGATAGATTGCAAGCCTGCTACGAGAAGGAAAATTTGTAAAGTGATAGCGGGGTCATTAATGCCAATTTGATTCATCAAGCCTGTGTTGATGATGCCGGTTAATGCAACTGGCGAAAATGCGCCGGCATTGGCTCCGGTACAAATCATAATTGCCATCACCATCGGGTTGATTCCTGAGTTGATTGCAACTGCCATGCCAATCGGTGCGATGAGTGCCACTGCGGCGATGTTGCCTGGTCCAATAGCGGATAAGATGAAGGTTAGGAAAAAGAAAATAAAGGGGAGCAAGGCTGGGTGTCCGCGTACGGACTTCATTGCGAAACCAGCTAATTTATCTAATGTGCCATTTTCGTGAGCCATTTCGAATAGCAAGGTAATGCCAACAAGTGTTAATACCAGTTGTTCGGGTAAGTATGTTGAAACTTCACTGACAGTTAGCCCGGCAAAATAAACCCCAACCACATAAGCAAATGCAACTGCAAGTACGCCGGTGTTTATGTCTGTTCTGATTGCGGAAATGATAATGACTACAATCAAAGCAAGGAGTGTGAGAATATCAACAGACATAATTGACCTAAACAAGATTATAACATTCAGATTGGCAATAAAAAGACCTGCTCATTTGAGCAGGTCTTTTTATGCCTAATTGTTTAATGTCCGCCACCTGTTGTGATTTCGCCATCATAAATGGTTGGGTCGGCTGGACCTGTGACATGGAGTACGCCCCATGCACCACGGTCAACTCTAGCGAGAGCATGGTCAACGAGGACGAAGTTGCCCGGATATTCAAGTTTGAATTCGACCATGACTGCTCCACCAGCGGGAACTAATGTAGTTTGTAACCCTTCTGCAGGTGGAGTGACCAAGTCGCCCTCACGGTAGACGCGGTCAAAAATTTCACCAATCACATGGAAACTTGAAATCAAGTTTACGCCACCATTGCCGACGTACATCCGAACTGTATCGCCAACTTCGGCTTCCATATTGTTCATCAATGCACCAGTTTTGCCATTGAAGATGACATATTGTGGCTTGCCGTCAAGATAGGCTTGTGTATCGAAGAGTTGTAGCCCTTCTCTACCTAATGCACCTTCGGTGTAATACTCGCCTTGCATAATGTAGAACTCTTTATCAACAGGGGGCAAGCCACCTTCTGGTTCAACAAGGATTAATCCGTACATGACGTGTGTCATGTGTAAGCCTGGGTTTCCAAAAGCACAATGATAGACATATAAACCTGGGTTAAGCAATTTGAAGGTCATTTGTTTTGTTTCGCCTGGACCAACAATAGTTGCCGCCGCACCGCCCCCTGGACCCGTAACCGCATGAAAATCTACATTATGTGGGTGCAAACTGGTTGGGTCATTGGTGATGTTCAAAAGAACTGTATCTCCAACTCGTCCACGAATGAATGGACCTGGTATCGCATTA
>JAEURF010000409.1 GCA_016789205.1 Anaerolineales bacterium | reverse complement strand
CCAATGTTTCATTGCTGTGTTTTCAAAAACTCGCGTATGGTTTCTTCAAAATCAATTTCTTCGGTGGATATATTTTGTACTGACTGAAATTGCGCGATTTGTGTGATTATTTCGGCCATTTTTGTAGGCTCGACCTCTAGGTCCAGATTTTTGGTTCCTGGCATGATCAGAACATCATCAGAGATTCTGATCGCATTTTTCGTTGGATTTTCAAAAATCAATTTTAAACGTTTTTTCTGTACAGATTTTTGAGTGAATTTGTCGATCGAGCCATCATAAAATAGTCGACCTTTGCTAATGATCAGCAAACGATCTGCCAGTTTCGAGATGTCATCCATGTAGTGACTAGTTAGGATAATTGTTGGTTTTTTATCTTTTACATAAGCCGAAAGAAAATTTCGAATGGATGTTTGGGCAACAATATCTAAACCGATAGTGGGTTCATCTAAAAACAAAATTTGTGGGTCGTGCAGCAGGGCGCCAATCAGTTCCATTTTCATTCGCTCACCCAAACTGAGACGCCGCAGTTGGGTCTCAAGAACATGAGTGCAGTTTAGAATATCG
>JAEURF010000408.1 GCA_016789205.1 Anaerolineales bacterium | reverse complement strand
CCCATGAAAGCCAACTTCGGCATCCTGCCCGAACTATCACTCACCAAAAAAATCGGCAAACGCGAACGCGGTCAACTCTACGCCGAACGTGCAAGTATGTCGTTGCGAGAATATATGTCGTTGCGAGCCGAAGGCGAAGCAACCTCCTAATAAATACCAACCCGCTGGTCGAGTAGGCGGTGTTCTTCTCGTCCGTATCGAGACCACAACTTAATAAAGAGTATAAAATTAACAGGTGGTCTCGACTACTTGCCTCTTGACCACCGACCTATAAGACCAATTAGACTAGTCAAACCACTTAGACCATAACCAACTAACAAACTATCCAACCAGATAACTATATGACTAAGCGAAGCGTATCCCTCTACTTAACAATCATCTTCTCCCTACTGACATTAGTCACACTCTACTACACCGCCTCAGTCCTTAACCGTCAACCTGATACTGCTTCCTTCAACAGTTCACGCGCCTACACAGACGTACTCACCCAAGTCGAAATGGGAAGCCGAGCCTCAGGCACAAACGGGCATCTCCAAATCCGCGAATGGATGCGTGGGCAATTAGAATC
>JAEURF010000407.1 GCA_016789205.1 Anaerolineales bacterium | reverse complement strand
CTACTGAGATAACCGTAATGCCCAATTCACGAACATAATGGATACAACTGACATCATCTTGTTCTGGATTACCAACGATGTAACCGCCTCCATGTAACCACACTAATACAGGCACCGCCTCATTGATAGATTTTGGCTTGTAGATTCGCACCCGAATTTTTTGCTTATCGTGTTTTCCAGCAATAAAAACATTTTCAATGCTGACATCTTGTGGAGGTTTTGATGCAGGAACTAGACGTGATAAAAGATTAATCAACCAAATATTTAATTTACTGTACGTTAAGTTTGGAAATATTTTTGCGGATTGCTGAAGTTCGGGATGTATTTTTGAAAAATCTTTTTTCATTGAATGTCTCTTAGTCTTTGAATTTTATTATCACCTATTTAATCAAGAATAGGGAGTAAGTGCCTTGCGTGTAGGCAAACGCCTGCTACAGCCCTACAAAAAGAACTCGGAGGTCTTTAAGACCTCCGAGTTCTTTTTTAACAGACCTGTCAGGTCTTAATTAGTTGGCGACCGTAAAATCTTCTCCATCGCTTTTCCTTTGGCGAGTTCATCAACCAGTTTAT
>JAEURF010000406.1 GCA_016789205.1 Anaerolineales bacterium | reverse complement strand
AGTTCCTTAATCATGCGTAGGCTAGCTTGACATAGCTTCTCAACGCCAATCGAATGAAAATCTAATTCCATGCGCCCCGCTTCAATTTTTGAAATATCGAGAATGTCGTTAATTAATTCCAGTAAGTGCCGCCCACTTTCTTTGATGATGCCGACATACTTGAATTGTTTATCGTTCAACTTGCCGATAATTTGCTCTTCAAGGCTTTCAGAAATTCCTAAAATTGCATTTAACGGAGTACGTAATTCATGGCTCATGTTTGCCAAGAATTCATCTTTCACTTGCAAAGCATTTTCCATTTCAGCATTCGCAAGTTTTAGAGCCTCTTCAGATTTTTTACGGTCAGTAATATCAATGCTGATACCGATGACACGGTCTGGGGTATTGTCTTCCGCAAATACAGTGATGGCACTCGTAGCAACATAGCGAATCGAGCCATCGGGCCAGATAATACGGTGTTCGTTGTTTAATAATAAATTCTGGGTAAACGCCAGTTGCGTATTCATGCGCGATTTTTCAAGGTCTTCAAAATATATATATTTTGACCAGCCTTCCGGAGTTCCATCAAACTCACC
>JAEURF010000405.1 GCA_016789205.1 Anaerolineales bacterium | reverse complement strand
CACGGCCACGCGCAACTCGCCGCCGGTGTAATGGCCGCCATCGCCGCCATCCACAATCGCTTCCACGGGGTAAACGCCATTGGCTTGCGCTTTGATGCGGAGGAGTAAATCAGTATCGGGCATAGCTTATCCTTTTGCTCAATGGGCCTAACTCCCATTCTAGCATTTTCCGTCGCCGCTTTTGCCTTCTTCCTTCATCCTTCATCCTTCTTTATAATGCCCCTATGCTCCTCGCCCTGCTCAAAACCATGCGCCCGCGCCAGTGGACGAAGAATATTTTTGTGTTTGCCGCGTTGGTGTTTGACCACAAACTGTTTGTGGCCGAATATGCTTGGCAAACGGTGGCCGGTTTCTTCCTGCTCTGCCTGCTCTCTAGCGCGGTGTATGTGCTGAATGATTTGGCCGATATTGAGAAAGACCGCCAGCATCCCAAAAAGCGTTTGCGCCCTTTGCCGTCCGGCAAGCTGAGCAAGAGTGTGGCGTGGGGCGCGGTGGCCCTGTTTTTGGCCGGTGGCCTGCCCGCCGCCTTTGCGCTAGATTTTGGCTTTGGCGTAATTGCTGGAGTGTACGTGGTGGGCAAC
>JAEURF010000404.1 GCA_016789205.1 Anaerolineales bacterium | reverse complement strand
ACAAGAACATCAATATCGCTTTCAAGTTTAAATGCTTCACCTACAACAGAGCCAAACAAAGCAAATTCACGAATCTGCCATTTTTGGCAAAACCCAGTGATCTCTTTCTGCGGAATAGAGTCAAGAAATTCTGACATAGAAGGAATTATAATCGCTCTTTAGAAGACATGCCCAAGTACGCGCCTTTGTGTAGCAATGTGTTGAAGGTCAGTAATTTACGAGAGTTGGCAGAGGCTGTGGATGAGTTGATGACAAAATAAAAAGAAATCGGAAGTCTTGAAGACTTCCGATTTCTGCAATGTAGCAAAGGGAGACATTCACTTAGCCCGCTTCGCTACGGGGTGCTACGCAAAAGTGATTTGTCTCCTTTTTGTTTAATACGCTCGTTTGCCTACGCGCAGTAAAATAAGAACCCAATCCTCTACTGAGAGGATTGCAAACCTCTCTAGGAAGGATTTAAATCCTCTCTAGAGAGGTTTAAGAACGAGTCAGGGGAGAATTTAAAAGAGAACAGAGAAGCATTTACAATTACGGAACTTATTATTCTCTATTGGTGTAATTTATAATATATTCGTTTCAGGAGATAAC
>JAEURF010000403.1 GCA_016789205.1 Anaerolineales bacterium | reverse complement strand
TTTCAACATGCGATTTTTACGATACCCAATTATCAAGAAGGCTATACCACCGATGACAATGCCCGCGCGATGATGGTGGCTGTCTTATTAGAAGAACTCGGAAATAAAGAAGCCGTAGAATTGGCAACCCGCTATCTGGCTTTCACATGGCATGCTTTCAATACAAACACCAGACGCTTCCGTAACTTTATGGATTTTCAACGCAATTGGCTTGAAGAGCAAGGTTCTGATGATAGCCATGGACGTTCTTTGTGGGCTTTAGGTGTTGTCATCGGACATTCAAACACACCGACCTTACAAAATATGGCGGGACGCATGTTTCAACAATCTTTGCTTTCCATTCTTGAAACAACCAGTCCGCGTGCATGGGGATTTGCATTGCTTGGCATTCATGAATATCTACAACTATTTGCAGGGGATAGCCGTGTCAGTCAGGTACAAGAGGAATTAGCAGGCAGGCTGTTATCGCTCTATAAAGATAACCGTCGCGATGGCTGGCATTGGTTTGAAGATAAGTTGACATATTGCAACGCAGTCTTATCACATGCCATGCTCTTATGTGGTCAATCATTAAGTAATAATGAAATGAA
>JAEURF010000402.1 GCA_016789205.1 Anaerolineales bacterium | reverse complement strand
AACTTCAGCATTTATCAAGTGTTGTAATTGACTTTTATTATTTTCAAGTTTATACTTCGTATAACTTAGTCACTTCACCATAACAAGGAGAGAAGTATGAGCAACAAACCCTGGTTAGCGCACTACGACAAAGGTGTGCCTCACACACTTGAATACCCGAACGTGCCGTTGTTTCATTTTTTGGAAGAAGCCGCGCGCAAGTATCCTGACCGTGCCTGTACGATATTTAAGGGCGCGGTCATTTCTTATAAAGAGATGAATGTATTATCAGACCACATGGCGGCGGCTCTTGTGGAAATGGGCGTGAAAAAAGGTGACCGTGTTGGTATTTTTATGCCGAACACACCACAGTTTGTGATTGCCTTTTTTGGAATTTTGAAAGCAGGTGGTGTAGTGGTTGCAGTGAACCCTACTTACCCTGTTGAAGAAATTCTTACCCCAGTAAAAGACGCAGGCATTGAAGTGATGTTTTGTTTAAGTCGTTTTTATAACAAGTTGAAAGAAGTGCGCGAAAAATCAAATCTGAAAAAGATTATCGTCACCAACATCAAAGAAACATTGCCACCTGTTTTACGATTTTTATTTACGATTGCCAAAGAAAAGAA
>JAEURF010000401.1 GCA_016789205.1 Anaerolineales bacterium | reverse complement strand
GCCTATGGCGCGCATCGCGGTGTGACGATGGGAGCTTGCATCCTGATCGCGCAAGGCATGAGTCCGCTCGCGGCGATGGAGTTGATCAAGTCCAAACGTCCGCAAGCCGACCCGGACGCGTTCCACATCCGTCCGCGCATATTGAAATTTGCAAAGGAATGGAATAAACAAATCACCCTGGTGGTCGAGTAGGCGGCGGTGCCCTTTCGCCGCCGTACCGAGACCACACATTAACGAAGCAATTAAGTGTTTGATATAAACTGGTGGTCTCCCCCTACGGGGACTTCGCGATACGGTCTCGGCTATCGCCTCGACCTACTCGACCACCGTCGTAAAGGGGGTCGAAACCAATCGTCAGCAATTGTGTTCAATGAGCAGAACAATAGAGGTGATTTATGTCCACATCTGACGAGTTAAAGCCTGTCCCTGCACCAACGCCCACTTCCCGTATCGTTCTCGCAACCTGGATCACCGTCACAGATATCCTTGCGCTTGGATCGCTCTTGCCGTGGGCGAGTTTGGTGCTCTGTTCGTTGATGTCCTATCCCCCAGAAGAAAAGGATTTTGAATATTATTTCTTTAGAGCAACCATATATGCTTACCCGTTCGTCATCCT
>JAEURF010000400.1 GCA_016789205.1 Anaerolineales bacterium | reverse complement strand
CCTCGGCATGTACGGCGTGGACGCCTTCAACGCCATCGTCAACCCGCCGCAAGCCGCCATTCTCGCCATAAGCCGCATAGCTGATAGAGTTGTGCCAGTCAATGGTCAACCCGCCGTCCAGCCGATGGTGACCTTGAGCCTATCTTGCGATCACCGCGTTGTGGATGGAGCAAGGGGTGCAGAGTTTTTACAGGCACTTGCTGATTTGATCGAGGAGCCTTTGCAGCTACTTAATTAGTGTCATTTTGAGCGAAGCGAAGAATCTCTACCACGGCATTGAGACCCTTCGCTATCGCTCAGGGTGACACGATAAAGAGATGACCATGCACCACGTATCTAAAATTGACTCATCCACCGCCCAAACGCCAAAACTGTACGAAAGTCACAGTACTGGTTTTCGTCGCGCTGGTTATGTAGATCGTGCGATGGGTTCAGTCCACATGGGCACAGGGATTTGCTATCTCGATGCAAATGGAGTTATCCAACCTCACCTTCATTCGTTTGAAGAAAGTTTTTATATCCTTGAAGGAACTGTGATCGTGCAAATCGGCGAACAAGCGTATCAACTGAGTGCAGGTCATTACGGATTGATCAGTACAGGTATCAAACATGCCTT
>JAEURF010000003.1 GCA_016789205.1 Anaerolineales bacterium | reverse complement strand
ACGAAGTAATCGAATAAACTGTCGTAAACACTTCGATACCAGAATTCATATACAACAATTGATATTCCTTAAGTTTGGCTAAGCAAGAAGGAACAGTTTGGTCTTCTGCATTACGCTTAATTCGTTGCATATCTTGTATAAGCGGAACAGCGTCCTCTAAACGAAGAGTCTGTGCTAAACCAAAAGTATCATCAAATTCACGGGTTAAAATATGCAAACGGTTTACTTCGGTTGGAATATTAGTTGACGCACAAGCATCCGGTGTATTTGTTGGTAATAGCGTACTGGTCGGGAGTTCTGGTGCTGGGGTTGATGTTGACGCACTTTGTGTGAGGCTAGCCGCCCCGAATATTAAGGAAAATATTAATATCACACTCACTAACGCCACAATTAAAATCTTCGGAAGGTCTTTATTCATGAAAATGCTCCAAAATGTTAAATTTGCTATTGTCTTATTCTAATATAAATTTCTTGAAACATTTAAGGAAAATACTTATTCAGCAAATCCAACGCGGATTCTCTATAAAGCCCAGAAGTATCGGCATCGCGGACATAAGTCAACGCATTAAATGCCGCAGGGCGGTTGCCTTGAACTATATAATTCAAGGCGAGGTGTAAATGCGCAGGAAAATATTCAGGTGAAAGTTCAATCGCTTGCAAAAAACTTAATTCTGCATTGGCATGTCTGCCGGATAAATAATAAATATAACCAAGCGCATCTTGATTGGCGGCATCATTCGAGGCAAGGCTAACTGCTTGTTGAGCGGAAGGCAAACCAATTTCTTCTATATAAAAATTATTGTCAGCACAAAACATAGCAAGCAAACGCCAATAGGTCGCATCAGCAGGTGCAAGTTCAACAGCACTTTGATAAGCTTCCAACGCAGAAATTAAATCCCCAAGTTTTGTGTGCGCTTCGCCGATGCCCGCCAGCCATGCTGGATTCGTCGGGTCATATTCATTTGCCAATGAATATTCTGCTAACACTTGTTCATATTTTTCTTGACGTGTCCAATACAAAGCGCGTAATGCACGCACATTAGGCGATGTACGATTTAACATCAATGCTTTATCAAGTTCGGCGCGTCCATCCTGACCTAATTGCTGTTTTGCTTCGCCAAGCCATGCCCACGCCTCGGCATTTTGATTATCCAATTCAATCGCTTTTTCAAAGGCAACCAAAGCCAAATCCCATTCTTGCACCAAACCTAAAGCTCTACCAATTGTGACATATTTTTCCCCTTCATTATTTTGTGTGTCTGCAATGTTCAAGGCGGTGATTAATGTCTGCACAGCAGAATCAACTTCCGCGTTAAGAGTCGAAGCGTTTTGTAATTCAGCGTAAGCCAAATCGGGATTAAATAAAGTCAACAACAAACCAAAGCGGTAATGAGCATACGCATCGTTTGAATCTATCTTTAATTGATTTTCAAGTGCGCTTTTTTCTGCCTCCCAATTTTTTTGAGTGCGCTGTGTGGATGCCAATAAACGATATAAAGTAGCCGAGTTGTATGTTTGTAACCCTTTTTCAAATGCTGAAATCGCATTCGTCACATTGCCTGTCTGAAAATATGCTGTACCAAGCCAAACCCAGCCTTCTTCGGAAAGTGAATTTGATTTTTGAATATAAAAAATTGCATCGGAATAATCACCAGCTTGCGCAGAAGCAATGCCTGCCTTCTCCCACAACGAACTTTGCCAAAAAAATATTTTAGCGGCTTGGGCATAAAAAACGGAAGCGGTTTTATAATCGCCTTTTCTACTTGAGTCCTCAGCCCTTTGTATATTAATAAATCCACTCACAAAGATTGGGGTTATAAAAGAAAAAATGAGCAAAAGTGCAATTAAAAAGGAAGTTTTTTTTCGTTGAGACATGATAACAATTCTACGCGATATTTGAACTGGCAGTATAATCACACATAATGAGTGCTTTTACTAGTTTAGTGCTTACCCAACTCACCGTGCCACCTGGCGATTTAATTTACTTTATTGTGCTGGTCTTTGTAGTCGCCAGCGCATTTCAGTCCGCATTTAATCACTGGCGCGCCAGTGAATTCCCACAAGCAAGGCGGGCGTTTGTAGGGTTAGGTATTTTGTTGGGTGGGCAAGTTTTAATGTTCCTGTTTAGCGGCTTAGGCTGGCAACAAATCGTTGACCCGAAAACCGTCCTACCTCCCATGGACCGTGCCTTCATTATGTTCTGCATTATTTGGGTCACGTGGTTATACGCCTTTCCCGAACCAAACCGCATTGCAGATGCAGTTGCAACCATCTTAAGTTTATTTGTGTTAACTGCGCTTGGCTTAAGTTTACTTGCGTGGCAACCTCAAGTTGCAAACCTAAGTTACAACCAAACCGCTGATGATTGGCTTTGGCAAGTCGGCTCTTTACTGCTTTCATTATTTTGCATTGGAGTTTTATTTATCCGCAAGCCAGATGGCATGTGGTATGGAATCATTTTATTAACTTTAGGATTCTTTGGTCATCTGGGTCATTTGCTAACAAGAATAGATGGAAATTATTCCGGCATTGTCAGATTAGCATACATGGCGGCATTTCCGATTCTTTTGACATTACCACAACGCTTCGCACTACCGACGGGGGCAGTTGCTCCTGCACCTCCAAAACCGACTACCCTCAAAGCGGATACTGCTGGTCGCCCGGAACGCCGCCGCTATAGCACAGACCCGAAAACTTTTCATGCTTTACTTGCCGTCGCCGCAGAGACCAATCCAACAAAGATGAGTCAAGCAATTACACGCGCAATCGCCCAAACCATGCTCGCAGACTTGTGTTTTATGATTTATCTGACAGACAATAATAAACAAATGGTGATTGCAGGCGGCTACGACTTAATTCGTGAAGATAGTTTAGAAGGCGGCTCATTAAGCAAAAGTTCAATTCCAATGCTTGCCAATTCGATTCAACGTGGAAGACCCTTACGCTTACCCGCTAGCAGTACCTCAGCAGATATTCGCGGCTTAGGCGATATCCTCGGATTAAATAATCCCGGTCACTTATTGTGTATTCCTATCCTCACACCAGAAAAAGAATCACTTGGTGGTATTTTATTACTCTCGCCCTACTCAGACCGAACTTGGAGCGCCGAAGACTCAGCCTTCCTTTCAAACATCGCCGCGTCCCTCGTGCCAATTATTCAACGCAATCAACGCATCAATAAATTAGAAGCACAAAGTGATATGGCACGCGCGCAAGCCACAGACATGGAACGGCGCATTACTGAATTAAAACAACAATTAGAAGAAGCACGCGCAGAAGCGGCAAAAAACACCTCGCCTGATTTGGTTTCTGTCATGGCGGCACAAGATGAGTCACAGCAGATTATTGAACAATTACAAATGGAGAATGCAGAACTTCGTGCTAATAATAATTTACCGGCTTCTTCCCTTCAAATAGAGAATGACTTGAAAGCCACATTGCAAGAAATGGCACATTTACAAAATCAACTTGCAAATGCCAATATGAAAATTCTTGAATTAGAAAAGGTCGAAAAAGGTCAGGTTACTACAAAAAATACAGAACAAGCCGAGGTGATTGCTTCGATTTCACAAGAATTACGTCAACCGCTATCTTCCATTGTGGGATACACAGATTTACTACTTGGTGAATCGGTTGGGATTCTTGGCGCTTTGCAAAGAAAGTTTGTAGAACGCATCAAAGCCTCGACTGAAAGAATCCGCAGTTTGACGGATGATATGATTCAATTCAATACATTGGCAACTGAGTTGAATGAACTCAAACCTGAACCTGTGGATTTGAATTCCATTATTGACAATGCGATGTCGTACACCAGTACACAAATCCGTGAGAAAAATATATCCATGCACTTGGATGTACCAAAGAATCTTGCCCCTACACATGGAGACCGTGAAGCTGTGCAACAAATTTTGATTCATCTGTTGCAAAATGCTGGTGCGGCGACTCCGTTTGAAGGCACGATCAGGTTGAAAGTCCAGACTCGAAGCGAAAATGGAATGGAATTCATCATGATTCAAGTCACTGATGGCGGTGGCGGAATCGCATCTGAAGATTTGCCGAGAGTTTTTACACGACTATATCGTGCAGACAATGTTTTAATCCAAGGTGTAGGTGATACAGGTGTAGGGCTATCTATTGCAAAAACTTTAACCGAAGCACAACATGGGCGAATTTGGGTAGAAAGTGAACCGGGCGTTGGTGCAACCTTTAGTGTCTTGTTACCAGTGGCTGGTGAAACTGTAGTAGAAACGCAAAGTAAAAAAGGTAAGAAATAATGCGTCTGCGTGAGTTGGGAACTGCGCTGATTGTGGCGCTCGCTTCCATCGGATTAATTTTTGGGGCGTTATCTATTTCGTTAGTTGAGTTTATTCCAGAAGCAACCGCTACACCAACATTTATTTTGCCAGCATCGCCTGTGCCCGTTACGGCAACTTCCACACTTCCACCAACGTCAACTCCAGACCCAAATATCGCCACACCTACATTTACTGCCACGAATACCTTGCCTGTAACTAGTTCTTGCCAACCACCCGCAGGTTGGATTCCATACGTGATTCAATTAAACGATACAGTAGAGAATTTAGCACAACGATACCGCACGAATGTAAATGTATTGCGAACCAGCAATTGCTTAGTGAGTGATAATTTAATTCCCGGCACATTATTTTATGTGCCACCTCAACCCACTAGCACATTTGCAGTATGTACTCAAGGAGCAGTTGGCTGGGTAAAAAGTTATGTTGTTGTCAGAGGCGACACACTTTATGCCATTTCAGCAAATCACTATACAGATGTTAATACCTTGAAACGTGTCAATTGCCGTACCAGCGACCAAATTGTTGCAGGCGAAATACTTTGGGTACCAAATGTCGCCACACGCACGCCTTACCCCACATCATTACCTGGAGTAACCGCATCGCCACTTCCTACCGACCCGCTAACGCAAACTGCATTACCATTCACGCTAACCGTAATGCCAACCAATACGCCAATACCAAATACATCTACACCGGTGCCAACACCAACAACAAGCCTAACTGCTTTCCCAACCCCATAAATTCTTCATGTCATTGCAAAATGACATACACCATAATAAATGAAATCATCTCACTACTCACTCATAATCATTATTTCATTTTTATTATCTGCATGTGGAGTTAACACACCTCCACCACCTGAACAATCGTTCGCACCGTTTGTTTTAATCACCTCGGCACCGAATGCAAGTCCAACACCGACTCCGTTTCAACCATCGCTTGCAACACCGACTCAGCCATCCCTTTTTTCTTTTGACTTAAACCCTGCCTCTCCCTTAATTCTGCCGTCACAAACACCTTCAACGACTCCAACACCTCAAGCGACGTCCACTGCCACCATATCCCCAGAACAGTTATTCCCGGCGCAAGCGGCGCCACCCGCTCAAGCATTTGACCCCGCATCTCTTCCTCCACTGACAAATAACGAAACCATCAACTTCTTATTAATCGGCTCAGATAGAAGACCTACCGGCACATCCCATCGTACAGATACAATGCTGATTGCAATCGTTTGGTACAAAGAAGGACAAGTTTCTTTAATTTCAATTCCGCGTGATTTATGGATTCATATCCCAACTGTAGGAATGCAAAGAATCAATACTGCTTATCAAAGCGGAGAATCTGGCGGGTATCCGGGCGGCGGCAATGGTTTACTAAAAGATACTATTTTAGAAAACCTCGGCATCCGCATTGACCATGTCGCCATGGTTGAGTTTGACGGTTTTCGCCGCATTGTGGATACGCTCGGTGGGATAGAGTTACCTGTCGCTTGTGCTTACACCGACTGGCGTTTAATTAATCCGTCTTATGACCCTGAAAATGAAAACAACTGGTGGCTGTACACAGTGGGACCTGGTCAAGTATATATGGATGGAGACCTAGCATTATGGTATGCACGCTCGCGTTCAAAATCAAATGATTTTGATAGAGGACGCCGTCAACAAGAAGTATTGCGCACACTGTTTCAAAAAGCATTACAAACTGATACGTTTAGCAAAATTCCACAACTCTATAACGACCTCGCCAGCACAGTGATTACCGATGTAGGGCTAGGAGATTTATTAGGCTTAGCCCCTTATGCTGTTAATTTTACAAATGCAAACATCCGCAGTTATTACATCCGCCCGCCTTATGTTTCTGGATGGACAACACCCGGTGGCGCAAGTGTTTTGCTTCCGCAGGAAGAGCAACTTCGGCAGATGTTAATCGAGGCGACGACTTTATCTCCATATGCCGCGGTACGAGATTCAATTACAGTTGAAGTTCAAAATGGTTCTCGTTTTGACACAATGGAAACTCTCGCCGCTTCAAGACTTAATTATGCAGGCTACCAAACCTCAATCTCTCTCGCCGACCGACGCGATTATGCAAACTCAGTGCTTGTAGATTTCACAGCCGGGCAAGATCCATCGCAAAGACAAACCATGATTGATGTGCTTGGCATTTATTCAGCCAATGTAATTTCTCTGCCTGACCCAAACAGCACTGTGCAATATCGTGTAATTTTAGGTTCAGACTATCAAGCATGTTTCAAGCCAGAAGAGTTGACGCATTAAACCCTAGTTGACAACTACCTCAAAACTCGCTAAACTATACGAAATGGCAAAAACTTCTACTCCAGCACATATTAATTCCAAAACCCTGCTCCCTGCCGCCATCAATGGCTGGGAAATGTTCATGCTTGACCAAGGTCGTTCGCTAAACACAGTCAAAGCCTTTTTATCCGATGTGCGTCTGGTGACTCAGTTTGTGTCTCCAGACCAAAACATTGGAAGCATTACCACCGAAGAACTTAATAAATTTTTTGAATGGATGGAAAAAGGACGTGGCATTGCCTGTAGCCCGAAAACATTGTCGCGCCGTATCACGGCAGTTAAATCTTTTTTCCGCTGGTTACATCAACATGGCTCTATTTCGATTGACCCTGCTGAAAAAGTTTTACAACGCTCGGCAATTAGTCCACTTCCACAAGTATTAACCCATGAAGAATATGATGCTGTCTTACTTTATGCAGACCGTCACCGCCGTGATAAAAAAGCAGATGCACGTCCGTACACCCTTGCTTATCTTTTGCTAACAACAGGCATTAAAAAAAGTGAATGTTTAGGAATCCACATCAACCACATTGACCTAGACGCAAAAAATGGACCGACGCTTTTCGTGCGCTACGCCAGTCCAGCCAATCGTTATAAAGAACGAAAAATAGAATTAGAAGAAGATTGGGTAACCGCCTACAAAGAATATCTTGCGCAATACCAACCTGTTGACCAAGTCTTTGCATGGTCGCCACGCAGATTAGAATATTTATTGGAAGACATCGGTGAAGAAGCAGGTCTCACCAAACATCTTTCATTTGATATGTGCCGCTGGACTTGTGCATTACACGATTATCAAAATGGCGTTGAGCCTGATAGGATACGCCAAAAACTTGGCGTATCAAAAATTCAATGGCGTGAATTGCTAATTAAATTAAAACAATTAAACGGGGAAACAAAATAATTTAAAGCGAATTTGTATTCAGCGGACGTGTCAGCGAAAAATAAATTACATTTTTCGTTTCATCTGTCAAATGATGACCATGCGCAGGGCGAAACCCCGGCACCCATAAAATTTCATCACCAGCACACAAGAGGGGCCAGCGGTCTCGCGCACGTTGCGGTATTTTTTCATTGACAAAGAAATCAGATATTTTTTGTGTGTGACCTCCCATACCTAACGGTGAGAAATGGTCACCTGCACGCCTCACTCTTAATTCAAGTTGTTCAGGTAAACCTTCAGCATCTAACCACACCTGAAATTGGTCTTCATTTCGTTCAGCTTGTTCTTTCGCCAACGCAGGCAAACGCCAATGTTCAGAAGAAAACTTCCAGCCGCCTGCTAACGTAATTTGTTCGGAAATTAAAACTGAAATAGATTCATCACTTGGCATTTGGGGCCAAATCTCAAATGGCAATTCAGCATCTGATGTGCAAATATAAATCAAATTGGCTTCACGAATTAAACATAAGCCACCTTTCAAATCTACGTTAGCGGATGCATCTGTTGAGTTAATCACTTGAACGGCACGCTCCAGCGTAGAAAATGTGATGTCAATGTTTGGGCGAAGAGTCCGCATGGCGTGCTTGACCAAGTTCCTTTGTAGTCCTTGCGAGGCGCTTGAAAGTCGTGACGCATCAAAAGAGATAAACGTCTGATTTGTTTCAACTAGGATTTCCTTCCAAGTTGTTTGTAAGGCTTCCATCACAAAGCCATAATCGCTTTTCAAAGATTGTGACATACGCAAGGCGGCTTCACGAAACTTCGGGTTATAGGTTTCAAGCGTGGGTATTAAAAGATGGCGAATGCGATTGCGCTGAAAGTTTAATGAATCATTTGTTGAATCATAATGCGGGCGCAAACCATTAATTGCACAATAAACAACTGTTTCTTCTCGCCAGACCTCAAGCAATGGACGAATAATCGGAATCTCAGGGTCAAATGTTTGAATAATAGAACGATGTGACATTCCTTTCAAACCATTCATCCCGCTTCCGCGTAAAAAGTGCATTAAGACAGTTTCAACTTGGTCATCCGCAGTGTGACCTACTGCAACAGCTTGGGCTTTATATTTGCGCGCAAGCTCAAACATAAAACGATAACGCAAATTTCGCGCCGCTTCTTCTACGGATAATTTTTTTTCTTCAGCATGAGCTTGCACATCTGCCCCATCAATTACACAACGTAACATTAAGCGAGTTGCTGTCTTTTCAACCATGCGCCCATCTAAGCTAGATTCAGATCGCAATTGATGGTCAAAATATGCAACAATAACTTGATAACCCGCCTGACGTAAGACTTCCATTAAACATAAACTATCAGGTCCACCGGAGACACCGACAATAATTGGCTTATCTTTTACAAGTCCACACTCTTCTGCAAGAATTTTTTCGACAGTTTCAATCATGATTAAATTTGATACAACTCTACCAACACACCACCTGTAGACTCAGGGTGAATAAAAGCATATTGTTTGCCATCTTCGGCTTTGTGCGGTTCTTCATTAATTAAACGAATAGCTTTTGATTTAAGTTGAGATAACATGCCAACAATATCATCCACTTGTAAACAAATATGATGCATCCCAGCACCACGTTTGGCTAAATATTTTGCAATTCCCGAATCATCACTTGTAGGCATAACCAATTCAACTTCCGCACCGTCAAGTGGCAAAAATGCGACTTGTGATTTTTCAGCAGGTACATCGCGCAGTTCATGCAATTCCATACCTAGCGCATCTCGCCAAAAAACAAGTGATTTTTCCATATCTTCAACAACAACTGCAACATGATGAATTGATTTAACTTTGGGCATTTGTATTCTCCGTTTTATTTCAAAATTTCTAACGCAACAGGCAATGCAAGTTTTGCCCATTCGGCATACATTTTTCCAGAAGGATGTAAACCATCAGGCGCAATTAAATCAGCATCATTAACTGCTTCACGAGATACAGGTGTGACATCTATATAAGCAATGCCCAATTTTTGTGATTCTTCTTTATTAATTTGATTAAACGCATCAATTTCCTTTGCAATTTTTTCTGCATCCCGGCCTTTAGCAAACGGTGTCACACCCCAATCCGGAATAGAAACGACAAAAACTTTGTTTGTGTCTCCACCGGCGTATTCAATCGCCTTATTTAGTAAGAATACAAATTCTTGACGATATTCTTCTATGTCATATCCGCGATATTGATTATTCACGCCAATCAGCAAAGAGACCATATCATAAGGAGGCGTGAGTGTTTCTTTTTGGATTCCTTCCCACAATTCGGATGTTGTCCAACCTGTACGGGCAATGATTTTGACTTCAATATTCCCGCCGATTAATTCAGCCAATTGATTGGACCAACGCTCATTTTCAGCGACGCTTTCGCCAATAGTGTACGAGTCACCAAGGGCAAGATAACGAATAGAAGAATTGATAGGGTTTGATGAAATGGTCGGGGTGGTCACGGAACCTCCGCATGAGATTAAAAATAAAAATATAAAAAGAATCCCAAATCTGTACTTTGTCATAGGCTGATTCTAATGCAACAAAGCCATTCTGGCGAATGGCTCACAAAAATTAATTAACTGTTATTTTGATGAATTACTTATTTATAGTTTTCAAAAATATTTCAACTGCATGGGGGTCAAAATGAGACATATTCAAAGACTGAATATGCTCAATCACTCGCTCCTCTGCCCAGGCTTGGCGATATGGGCGGTCTGACCTGAGTGCGTCCCATACATCTACAACTGCAAACAGCCGCGCGGATAATGGGATTTGTTCCCCATACAAACCACGTGGATAACCACTCCCATCCCATTTTTCATGATGACAATACGGAATATCTAATGCGGGGTGCAAATATGTAATTGGCAATAACAATTCATAAGCATAATCGGGATGCTTCTTCATGATTTCCCACTCTTCTGGATTCAGTTTATCCGGCTTTAGCAAAATATTATCAGGTATGCCCATTTTGCCAATATCATGCAACAAGGCACCACGCCGCACATGCACTAATTCAGCACTACTCAAACCTGCAATGCGGGCAAGCCTTAAGGTCATTTGTGTGACGCGTAAAGTGTGCCCTTCGGTTTCTTTGTCGCGTAAATCTAACGCGTGAGACCAGCCTTCGATGGTTGTATCGTAGGCAATCGCAAGGTCTAGATTTGAACGTTGCAAGTCTTCAAATGATTTGACGCTATCAACTGCCATAGCGGTCTGACCAGCAAGTGTTTCAAAAAAATCAATCCAATCTTGGTCTGCTTGATACTGCTTGCGGAAGATAACGTTGAAAACGCCAATCAAGTTTCCCTTAACGATAAGAGGCGTGGAATATAAAGAACGCGCATCTTCCTTAATCAGAACTGACATAAATGGGTCATCAGATTCATCTTCTTCAATCATGTCAACAATCACTGTACGGCGTTCTAAAGCAGTTTTGCCATTTATCCCATCACCAAGCCGAGTGACAAGTGACTGCATTTCTTCAGTATGATTTCCAGTTGTTCCAATGGTTTCTAATACAAGCATGCCAGGGTTAAATAATTCAACCTGAACAATATCGGCATGTAATCTGGTTTTTGCTTCTTCAAGGACTGTTTTAAGAGTGAGGCGTAAATCGGTTGCGCTCAGAATCGCAAGGTCAATTGCACGCAAAGATTTCAAACGATAGAGTTGCTGTTGAATGGCTTCTTCTGAACGTTTTCGTTCGGTAATATCAATCGAAAGGATAAACAACCCTTCAGCAATAGGTTCAATACTTAATTCAAACCAACCTTTTTCACCAGTGGGGTAGGTAAACTCGTTTTCGATGCGAGCCGGTTTACGCTCTTGCATACAACCTCTTAAGGTTGTGAACAAAGGGGTTTCATCAATGCCAGGGTACACTTCCATCATGGTATGCCCTAACAACCTATCCTTAGTTATGTGTCCCTGATTGGCAACCACATCATTAACATAGAGATAGCGCCAGTCAAAACCAATAATCTGACAACCTTCTAACATGGTGTCTAATACACGCACATATCTTTGATTGGCTTCAACCAATTGTTCTGAACGTTCTTGAACTCTTTTATCCAATTCTTGATTAAGTTGATGCAAGTCAGTTTGAGCAAGCCGACGTTCGCGAACTTCACGATTAAGCATATAAAATGAAGCAAGTAATAAAATAAAACTTAAAAGCGCACCCAAAGTCATTGCAATCATCGTATTGCGCAAATTGACCGACGACATCTCAGACCAATACACCAACATATCATTTTCCGCCATTTCCATCTCAGCAAAGGTTTGGCGAATCGAATCCATCATCTCTTTGCCACCGCCATTTAAAACAATAGCTTGTGCCGATTCGAACCCCGCCTCTTCTCTTTGATGTATGACCTGAGCAATGACCTTCAACCTTTCATCTATCAACGGTATTAAATATTCCAGCCTAGTTTGTTGTTGTGGTTTATTGGCTGTAAGGGATTGAAGTTCTTCTAAATTTCGCCTGACCCCTGTTTCGGAATTTATTGCGTTGTAATATGGCTCTAGGTAGGCTTCATCCCCTGTAATGACGTAACCACGCTGGCTTGTTTCCGCATCTACAAGCAAAGTTAAGGTTTCCTCAAGTTTTGTGAGGGTTAACAAAGTTTGGCTAACTTGGTTATTACTTTCGATGAGGATGGTCAAATTTACAAACGAAAATATCCCCGCAATAAGCAAAATTGAAATAGCGAAAATGAAACCTAGATTCGAGAAATTAGCGCTAATATATTTTTTCATCAAGTCAAATGCTGTAGAACGAAGATACTCTACAAGATACTAGAAACATATTATCTCCTTTTCAGGCTTCAAAATAGGCTTCAAAAATAAGGTTTTAGTATTAAAAATATATTAAATCACAGATATTATTTAAAGAACAAGGCAGGGATGCGGGCAATTTTCCCCCACTTGCTTAATGAGGCACGGCGGGTAAATACATCATAGTCATTTTTCTCAATCACATCCAAAATGCCTTCGTAAAAGACCGAAGCCGCACGAATCGCCAGTTGACCTTCTCTTTCTAGCAAATGAATGCCGGGCGCGGCATCTTTGTACAAATGGCGTGTGCGGTGGATTTGGAATTGCATAAACTCACGCCAATTTTGGGTCACTTTGCCTGTGGCAATATCTTCTTCGGCGATTCCAAATTGCTGGAGTTCTTCGCGCGGGAGGTATAAACGTCCATTGCGATAGTCCTCACCCACATCACGCAAAATATTGGTCATTTGTAAAGCAACGCCTAATTTGATTGCATAAGGCACAGCCTCGGTACTTTTGAACCCAACAATGTACATGCTCATTAAGCCGACTGTAGATGCAACTCCATAACAATATGTGGCAAGTTCATCAAAAGTTTGGTAACAGGTTTCGGATAAATCGCGTGCGACGCCGTCTATCAATTGCAAGGCGTAATGGCGAGGAATGTGGTATCGGGCTAGAGTATCTGCCCAAGCTAAAGCGACCAAGTCACCCTCAGGTGGTGAGGCGGTTTTAACAATTTCCCTCCAATAATTCAATTCGAAATCTTGGTCTTTTTTATAGTCGAGTTCATCAACAATGTCATCTACAGTACGGCAAAAAGCATATAAAGCCCGCACAGCAGAGCGTTTCTCTTCGGGGAGTAAGCCTGAGGCTAGATGAAAAGACTTGCTATGCTTAGCAGTGACTTGCTCTGCTTGCCTATACGCAGTTTGTAAAGAAGCATCACCAGCCCAATAAGAAAAGAACGGGTTGGCTGGCGGGTGTGGATGGATATTGCCAGCTAGGTCTAGCAGGCGGTTTTCCCATTGGGTAGTGTTTTGCATAAGGTCTTCCTTGTGAAAGAAATCTGAGGATGTCATAAGTTATAGATTGAATTTTACTGAATTTATCAGATTTGTCAAGGTTTTGTATAATTAAAACTTGACAAATTCTTGACATTGTGTAAAATATCTCTAGCAAGAGTGCACGGCACTACTTTGCAAATTAAGGAGATATTATGAAACAAACAGCGCTTGTAATTGGTGCAGGCATTGGCGGAATTGCTACCGCCGCTCGGCTTGCGAAGAATGGATACGATGTAACCGTATTGGAAAAAAATGACACCCCCGGCGGGCGTTGTAATCAATTGACTCAGGAAGGTCACCGCTTCGACATCGGTCCGACCTTGTTTCTGATGCCTGAAGTTTGGGAAGAAACCTTTGCCTCTATCGGCGAACGCATGAGCGATCACCTCGACTTACGCCGCATTGACCCAACCTACAAAGTCTATTTTGATGATGGTCTGCAATTGGAATTAACCTCAGATATTGGCAAGATGCAAACACAACTTGAAAAAATAGAAGAAACAGCCTTTAGCGGATTTTTGAATTACATTGCTGAAGGCAATAAACATTACAAAGTTTCGCTTGAAAAATTTGTGGGCAGAAACTTCTTCAACATCTTTGAATATTTCAGTTTGAAAAATTTGCCCTTGATTTTTCAACTCAAAGCATTGGGTAAACATTACACCAATACAGGTCGCTTCTTCAAAGATGAACGGCTGAAAGCCGCGTTTACTTTCCAAAATATGTATTTGGGATTAAGCCCGTATGATGCACCTGCCACTTATTCGCTTTTACAATACACAGAATTGGCTGAAGGTGTTTGGTATCCGATGGGTGGTTTGTATGCTGGGATTCAAGCCTTAGTCAAAATTGCTGAAAAGCTTGGTGTTAAATTTATCTACAATGCGCCAGTTAAGAAAATAAATGTTGGAAAATCAAAAGTAGAAAGTGTTGAGACTGCTGACGGGAAAAAGTTGACGGCTGATATTATTGTCGGCAATGCAGATTTACCATACATATACAAAGAACTTTTGCCTGATGCAAAAGAAGCCAAAAAGTTAGACGAAAAACTTTACACTTGCTCCACGATTATGTTTTATTGGGGCGTAGATAAACAATATCCACAAATTGCGCATCACAATGTATTTCTCGGTGGCGATTATAAAACCTCGTTTGACGATATCTTTGAAAAGCATACACTACCTGAATCACCATCTTTTTACGTTCATGCACCTGCACGGACAGATGAAGCCGCCGCACCAAAAGGTCAAGACACTTTGTATGTCTTAGTGCCAGTTGGTCATTTGGATGCACGCTCTCAACAAGATTGGGATGCCATCGTCAATCGCGCACGCGAAACGGTATTTGCAAGATTAGCAAAAGAATTTGGCATCACTGATTTGAAAGAGCATATCAAGTTTGAGGTGGTGTACCAGCCCAAAACGTGGAAAGAGCGTTTCAATCTTGAAAAAGGCGCGGCGTTTGGCTTGAGTCATAACTTTTGGCAAGTTGGTTATTTACGTCCGCAAAATCGCCATAAAAAATATAAGAATTTATATTTTACTGGAGCATCTACTCACCCCGGCACTGGCTTACCAATTGTCTTATTATCTGCGCGATTAACTACAGAAAGAATTCTAAAGGAGAGGAGTAAAATTGCTGTGCAAAACGTTAACGAGCCAACGTTAAACCCAGCATAAGAGGAAAATTATGATTAGTAAAATTCCCGCCTTTAACTTAAAAGCAGTTCTGCGCGAGACTGGTCTCGCCGCTGATACATTACGCGCTTGGGAACGTCGCTATGGTTTACCCATGCCACAACGCACAGGAGGCGGGCATCGTTTGTATTCACAATATGATATTGAGACGATTAAATGGTTGACAACCAGACAATCGGAAGGACTTTCGATTTCACGTGCAGTAGATTTGTGGAATGAAATTTCCGCTTCAGGAACTGACCCACTAGCTGGTTCTGCTACCTTAGGCTTAAGCAACGCCTCAACATCATCGAATACATCAGATACAACCATGAATGCGCTCCGCGCTGAATGGATTGCGGCTTGTTTGAACTTCAACGAAATTATGGCAGAACAAGCATTGAATAAAGCCTTTTCAATATTTCAAGTGGAAGATGTTTGCCTTGAAATTTTACAAAAAGGCATGGCTGAAATTGGCAAACTTTGGTACAGCAATCATGCCAGCGTACAACAAGAACATTTTGCATCTGGCTTAGCCATGCGCCGCATTGACGCTTTACTGAGTGCATCACCGCCGCCTACACGTTCGCAAACTGTGCTGGTCGGTTGCCCGCCCGGTGAATGGCACACGTTTACGCCTTTGTTGGTGTCATTGCTTTTACGCCGCCGCGGACTGAACGTCATCTATCTTGGTGCAAATGTGCCAACCGAGAGATTTTCAGAAACTGCCACAAAAGTAAAAGCCAATTTGGTGATATTGGTTGCGCAAACATTAGTCAGTGCGGCATCTTTGCAAAATACTTTGCTCTCCTTGAGCAATCAAGGCACCACCGCGGCATTTGGCGGGCGGATTTTCAACTTACGCCCTAGCATTATTGAGTATATTCCCGGTCATTTTCTCGGCAATACAATTGAGAACTCCATACAAGAAGTGGAGAGATTGCTCAAAGGCAAAATCAAAGACAAGCCGGCAAAAATTGCGCCAGAACAACATCTCTCTGCATTACATGGCTTCAATACCAAACGCACACTGATTGAAAGCAGTTTGAAAAAAAATCTGCAACCATTGTCCATTAGCCCAGAAGAATTAAATAATGGGATTTACTTTTTAGGAAACAACATCGCCGCCGCCTTACAACTCGGTGATATGGAACACGTTGCCGAAGAAATGGAATGGCTAAAAAGTTTATTGAAAGCCTATAGCCGTCCACCGCAAGAATTATCTAAGTTTATGGAAAGCTATTCGAATGCCATTGATGAACAAATCAACGGTCAAGGCGACCCTATTAAAACTTGGTTGAAATCGTATACAGAAGTATAAAGGAAGCATATGTCATTTTTATCGTTATGGTTAACTAGCGGAATTGTCGTTCTCAGCTTAATGATTTTGCTGTGGTTGCTCAGCCTACGCCTTAAAGACGCCAGCATTGTAGATATTTTCTGGGGCTTGGGATTCGTCATTACTTATTGGGTCGCAACATGGATTGCAAACACGCCATTGACCGCACGAATCGTTTTACTTGGTGTATTAGTCACCATTTGGGGATTACGCTTATCCATTCATATTTACCAACGCAATCATGGTCAACCCGAAGATTTTCGTTATGCCAAATGGCGGGCAGATGCAGGAGCAAATTGGTGGTGGCAAAGTTTTTTCAAAGTATTTTTATTACAAGGTGTTTTGCTTTGGATTATCGCCGCCCCGTTAATTGCCGTCACTGCTAGCACGCCGAGTCCGCTCCAATGCAATTGCGATTTAACTGGCACAGCCTTGTGGCTCGTTGGTTTTATGTTTGAA